>DWYX01000001.1 GCA_019118465.1 Candidatus Limosilactobacillus faecipullorum
TCCGAGGTTGTTGAAGTCTCAACTTCGACAATCTCGTTAGTTTTCTCCATAAAAAATGCCTCCTCTAAAGTTTCCTCTAGTATAGAAGGCAGTGTGTTCATTTTAAATCCATCTGTTCAAAGACTGCTTACGATAGTACGGACCTCGACTTGTATCAAATTGATAATTCCAACCATTTGAGTGTTAAAGGACGGGGAAATTCCTGGAAACTCCACCCGACCAATACTGCTGGTGGGGCAATGGCCACTTATACCGTCGGGGCAGATGGAACAGTTGCCTTTTACGAAGTTACGACCATTAATCAAGATAAGGACAAGGACCCCCTGGCAACGATTAACCTCCGCGACATTATCAAGTACGTCAATGATCAAAACGCGGTGAGCCAAATCAAGAGTCGGGCTCAACAAATCCACGTCAAACAACCGGTAGATGCAAATAGCGAGGAGGATGACGAATGAAAAAGTGTCCAAAGTGTGGGACGAAGAATCCCCAGGAAAATAAATTTTGTAAAACTGTGGTGCCCCGCTCCCTGAACAAGCTGAGAAAAGCAAGCAGCCAGTTTGGCTAATTACCACCCTAACATTGACAATCGTTGTCTTGTTGGCTGTGATCTTCTTCTTAATGGGGAAGCAAAATTCAACCCAGGATGCCGCTAATAGCCACATCAAAACCAGTAAAGTGACGAATAAAGAATTGAAGGCCAAAAAGCAAGCTTCCAGTAGTGGTTCATCAGCAACGAGTACTTCTTCTAAGAATAAGATCCAGTTTGACCCAGCTAATATGGATGAAAACACCAGGTTAGCGGCCGCCGCCTATTATGCTGGATCTAAGGGCTTGCGCGACTGGCTTCAACCATCCATTTACCAAAAATACCCGCTTTACGCTTCCGCCTTAGATGAAGAAGGTGGCGAATACGATGAAGGGAGCCACCCCATCATGATCAACGGTAAAGGCCTTGGCGCTGGCTCCTTTGCCTTCTTAACCACCGATGGCGACAAAGTTTACTTCTACCGGAACGGCGGAACTGCGGGTAGCGATGAAGATAATAGTACGCCGCTTGATTCAACCACTTGGTCAGCAATTGCGGATTACGTAAATAGTCGGGACGCCTACCAAACGATCATGAATATTGCTGAAAACGCCGAAGTTAATGATTAAAAAGGCATGCCACCTATTCCAAGTAAGGGTTAGCCCAGGAATTTGTCGATCGCAGACAGTAAATCAAAATTCGGTAGCAAATTTCCAGATTTATATGAAAAGTTCCATCAGGCTAGTGATCCTGAATAATTAACATCAACCTAAAAATCCCCCTAACCACCATTTCTGAGTTAGAGGGATTTTCCATTATTTTATCGAATGTCGCTGGAGCTTAACCTCGTTTCTTAGTTAAGCCTGCTAAACCAAGCATGCTTACTAAGCTCGCCATTCCAAGACCAGTTAGGACCATTTCATTTTGGTTACCAGTTTGTGGTAATTGTTTGCTGTTAGTTGCAGCTGTTGCCTTTTGAACTGGTTTAACTACAGTCTCAGTAGAAGCGGCGTGCTTAACTGCTTTATCAGTAGCAACAACGGTTACCCTTTGGTAATTAGCAAGTTGGTTAGCCTTAGTGTCACTAGCAGGTTGGTTAGTAGTAGCTGGCTTCGTTGATTGGTGACCATTATGACCATCAATTGAAACAGTTGGCTTTACAGGTGTTGTGCTTGCGGAAGCTGAGCTAGATTCAGTTGGCTTTGCAGGCGTTGCACTTGCGGAAGTTGAACTAGATTCAGTTGGCTTTGCAGGCGTTGCACTTGCGGAAGCTGAACTAGATTCAGTTGGCTTTGCAGGCGTTGCACTTGCGGAAGTTGAACTAGATTCAGTTGGCTTTGCAGGGACTACACTTGCGGAAGTTGAACTAGATTCAGTTGGCTTTGCAGGGACTACACTTGCGGAAGTTGAACTAGATTCAGTTGGCTTTGCAGGTGTTGCACTTGCGGAAACTGGAACTTCAGTATTATTCAACTTAGCTAATTGATCTTGCTTAGCATTCAAATCACGAGTTAAGTTAAGAACAACTTGATGTGCTGTAGCTAAATTATCTTGAGCATTCTTAAGAGCAACCTTATCAGCTGCAATCTTAGATGAGTAAACTGCATCTGTTTGACTGTTCAAAACCTTCAAATTGTCATTTGCATCATTAATTGCAGACATTGCCTTATCATACGCATCTTTTTGGTTTTGTGTTAACTTACTATAATCAAAGCTTGAAGTTTGAATATTACTCTTTTCAGTTTCAAGACTTTGAATATCATTCTTTAATGAATTAATTTGATTATTGTTTTGATCAATTTTAGTTTGAATTTGAGAAGTTTGCTTTGCAACTTCTTGAGCAACCCATTGATTTAAATTGTCAAGAGATGTTTGTGCATCAGATTCTGCTTGCTTAGCAGTTGCTAATTCATTTTGAAGTTGAGTAATTTCACTTTGCAATTGTTCAACTTCTTGAGTGTTTGCAGAACTAGTTGGAGTAATCTTGCCTTCATTCTTGTATTGATCAATCACATTTAACATATTTTGAGATGGATCAACTTGATCATTAGGCACAGTATTAAAATCAAATGTTAATGTGTACATCTTTTGACCATACTTATTAGTAACATAATGGAAACCAAATGCTGCATCATATGTTTCATCTTGGGATGATGGCCATAAGAAGTTTTCACGGTGTCCCCAATTACTATCAGCATCAGCATTTAACATTGAGCTTACTGAACTATAAGCTTGTGCAAAAATTAAATACATATTATCATAATTTTGTCCCTTATAATTCTTATAATCTAAACCAGAAATGTAAGCAAGGTTTTCCCATTGATCACTACCAAATGCACTAATCATATCATTCGTATCGTGAACTAAACCAAATGCTGAATTTTGACTAGCACGAACTTGTGCTTGTTGGAACTTCTTATAAGTGGAGATAAATGGTTTTTCTCCACGGGCAATCCGCGCGTTGTTAATGATCATCATTAAATAGGTGTTCAATTCCTGTTTTTGCTTATCAGTCATACCATTAACTGGATCAACATGATCCAAACGAGGGTCTTCATATAAACCATTAATATAATTGCTTGAACCAAATTGAGAATTATATTGAGTTTTGTTTGCATCGGGAGTAACATATACAGTATCAGGAAGATCCGACTTACCGTCTTGAGAAACTAAAGCATTATTAAGGTCATTATTTGCTAAAATGTTTTCAAGCAACGATTTATTTGTATCAGCATACGAATCGCTTGATGTGTTTGCGGGTTTTTCTGTTCCATCACTATAACTATATTCACCTTGAATATAGTTACTTGGAATGACTGATTGGCGGCTTTGTGCATTTTGCAAATCAGATTGCTTTTGAGTAATTTGATTATTTAAATCATTAATCCTTGATTGAACACCCGACAATTCATTTTGTGCATCGGACTTTTGAGATGCATATTGTGCATTGACATTAGTTTCAACGTTATCCTTTTGAGTTTGCAAATCAGCATTAGTGTTTTGCAATTGATTAACTTGATTTTGCTTATCTTGAATTTGTTGATCTAATTGTTGAGTTTGCTGATTTTGTTCTTGAGAAGCTTGTTGGTCCTTGATTTGACTAACAGTCTTTTAAGCATCTTGAACATTTTGATCAACTAATTCCTTATTTGATTGATATTCATTTTGTTGAGCTTGTTGATCATTTTGCAATTGTTGAGTTGCATTGTTAACATCGGTTTGCTTTTGAACTTTAGTTTGCTTTGCTTGGTCAAGCTTAGTTTGATCTTGATTAATTTGATCTTGCAAATCTTGCTTTTGTTGATCAACTGTTGATTGATCTGTTTGTGCTTGACTAGCAGATTGAGTTTGAGTATCTTGAGAAACTGCAGTTAATTGCGGTTCAACAGTTTGAGTTGTATTAGTAGTTGGTTGAGATACTGTATCTGCATGAACAGATGTTGTTAAAGCACTCCCTCCAAGAATAGTTGCAGTAACTGCAGTTGCAACAACCCAGTTCTTCTTTGCCTTGTAAAGCTTCTTATATGACTTAATCATTCGTAGAACCCCTTAACATTATAATTTACATATATAATAGTGTGATTTGCTTTTCGGGCGTTCAGTAAATCGCATTTTTTTTTCACTTTATGAAATTTTGTTGAATAAATTATTAACGATTTAAAAAAGCGAGGCTCCTTAACCAATTGATTTGGTAAGTTCCCTCGCTTTTAATTTAACTTATCGTACCTACTCCCCACTAGGTCCCCAAATTGCAAAGGGATCTGGAAGGTTCATCTCTTCGGTTACCCAGTCTTTTAATTGAATATCAACCCTTCCATCCCCCAGAAAGTGTACATCATAGTACGGTGTGAGATCATTTTCATCTTTATCAGTAATTGCGATTGCCGCTGACATGCAAACATCTTCTGGCATTCCTTGGTCATATAGTTCTTGGGCTTGTTCCCGATGTTCTTGGATGATTTGTTTAATTTTTGCGCTTGGTTCATTATTCATGATCGAAGCCTCCCTTTTGGTAAGAAAATTTCAACTGTTGAAAGATGATTAAACTAACTGAAACCTAAATAATTGATTTCTTTTAGCAATAGCAATTACTGTGAATATCTTTGGAGAAGCAGGTAGCAATTCATACGTTCTTCTTCCATCCCCCAAATTGCATATGGATCGAGAAGATGCATATCTTTCGTTACCCATTCTTTTATACGGTCATCTTCTAATAGACGAATATCGTTGTATGGGGTCTGGTCATTTTCGTCCTTGTCGGTAATTACGATCGCCGTAGCCAAGTAAACGTTTTTGGTCATCCACTGCATCTTTAATTCTTGTGCTTCTTAATAACGTTCGTGCATAATTCGTCTAATTTTTCACTTGACCCACTAACTTTATGAAGTTCATGGGCTTCCTCGTTTTTAACGTCACCGCTGTAGTTATCGGGGATAAAGAGTAATTCACTGTTCGTGTAGAATTGGTTAACAACCTCATGAAAATCCGGATCACCTTCATAACCTTTTTCTAACTTATCATCTTCAAAAATAAGCCAGAAACTTGGTAACCAAGCCAGATTATAATCTGTTACCTCACCAGGAATCCTAGCAAAAAGATCACCCTTTACCATCCCAATTAAAATGCGTTCAGCTTGATCATCCTTAGCAGTCCGGTTTAAATAAAGCTACCAGTAAAGTTAAAAATTCTTTATATACCACTGGACTGAATCTTCGGTTTTAACGCCAAAGTCACATATAACGCTCATGTAAGATTTCCTCAAGTCTAAATTTGAAAACATGGGATTTGGCGAGAACAATCAAAGCTTTCGGAAGACTCGCCGTCCCTTCCGTAGTTCTGAGAGCATCCCCTCAAATAACCTAAGTCTAGTGGACTTTAACCGACCAGCTTTCAGTCAATTACCATTTTTTTCAACAGATCTAGAACGCAAAAAGCCCCGTAGCCATTTTTCGACTGCGGAGCTTTTGATTTTGAACTATTTTCTAGTGGAATTGCATCCCACCATCAACTTCAAGAGTTTGACCAGTGATGTAGTCGGAGTCAGGACCAGCTAAGAAGGCAACCGCATTGGCAACATCTTCTGGTTCGGAAAGACGCTTCAAAGCGATGTCCTTAGCAAAGGTTTGCATCCCCCATTCATCACTCTTGCCAGCGTTTTGGCCAACTTGGTGGGCGATGTCAAACATCATTGGGGTCTTCACGATCCCAGGAGCAAAGGCATTAACCGTCGTACCTTCTTCAGCCAATTCGCGGGCCACAACTTGGGTAATCCCCCGAATAGCGAACTTGGAACTGGAGTAAACCGTCAAGTTCGGGTTCCCAACAACCCCGGCTTGGGAAGTAGCGTTGATGATCTTACCTGGGTGACCCAGCTTCTTGAAGGCAGCGTGAGCGGCTTGAATTCCCCAGATCGTTCCATTTACGTTGATCGAGTAAACGTAGTTCAAGTCTTCTTCGGTAACGGTGTCAATTGGCGTCGTTGGGGCAACCCCAGCGTTATTTACCATCACATTGAAGTCCCCGAGAGCATCAATTGTTTGATCAACCGCCTTGAAGACTTCATCGCGCTTGGATACGTCCGCCGTAACGACTAATGCCTTACCACCGGCAGCTTCAATCTTGTCCTTAACTTCGTTCAACTTGTCGGCATGCCGAGCAACCAAGGCAACCGCAAAGCCATCCTTAGCTAAACGAACAGCGATCGCTTCCCCAATTCCTTGGCCAGCACCAGTAACCATTGCGACTTTTTGTGACATTATCAATTTCCACCTTTCATGTGAATTATTTAACATAGCTTACTCATTCATTATGCAAGCTTTTTTAACCGCTGTCAAGTATTCACCCGATCAATTTAGTTTGCTTTATTCTATGGGGTTTAATTCGCTGAGCTTTTGAATTCCGAGCTCATCCATTAGCTTTGGTAATTCATGCGCTAACTTGGGGCAGATATTTAAATCTTTAAAGTGACCAGCGCCAACGGCTACGGCACTGGCACCCGCCATCATGAACTCTAAGACGTCAGCGGCGGTTTCAATCCCTCCCATTCCGATGATTGGGAGTTTAGTAGCGTGGGCAACTTGGTAAACCATCCGAACGGCAAGTGGTTTAATCGCTGTTCCGGAATAGCCTCCCATCCCATTACCAAGAACTGATTTGCGGGTCTTGAGGTCAATGTGCAAGCCTAGAACGGTGTTAATCAAACTTATTCCATTGGCACCCCCTGCTTCCGCTGCCTTGGCAATTTCAGTGATTGAGGTCACGTTCGGTGTTAACTTAACGTAAACCGGGATGGTTCCACTAACATCTTTAACGGCTTTGGTTACCGCCGCCACTACCTTTGGGTCGGTACCAAAAGCCATTCCCCCTTGGCTAACGTTGGGACAAGAAACATTTAGCTCCAAAGCGTTCACAAATGGGGATTGGGCAAGTTCTTGGGCCACCATTTGATATTCTGCCAGGCTAGCCCCACCGACACTTGCGAGGACTGGTAAATTGGGATGGGCCTGGTGAAAGGCAGGGAGTTTTTCATTCACTACCGTATTAACCCCCGGATTGGTTAAGCCCACCGAGTTCATTACTCCATCGCTCAGTTTGGCAATTTGGGGTTGCGGATTCCCGGTCCGGGCTTGAGGAGTCGTGGTTTTCATCACAAAAGCTCCCAATTGGTCAAATTTAACCCGATCGGCCCCGTAAGCATCCCCAAAGCCAAAGGTTCCAGAAGCGGGCATCAAAGGGTTTTGCATCTTTAAACCTGGAAGTTCAACTGCTAATCGTTCCATTTTCTTCTCCTTTATAGGGCCTGGGTGGTAAAGGACCGGTTTTCTAAGGACGTTAAGAGGGCATCCACCGTATCTAAGGCCGTTAGCAATGGTACATTATGTTCAATGGCCGTTTGCCGGATCACAAAGCCATCGGAATTCTTTTGGTAGTCATGCCCCATCGTATTAACGACAATATCAACCTTCGTCTTAATTGCATCCAAGATATCGTTGGCTCCCTTTTCATGGAGTTTATCAACCACTTCAACGTGAAGCTTGTGTTGCTTCAAAAATTCCGCCGTCCCACTCGTTGCCAAGAGGCGGTAGCCGATCCGGGCAAACCGTTGGGCTAATGGCAGAACCCGTTGCTTATCGGCATCTTCGATCGTCAAAAGAACACTCCCGTTATCCGGTAAGAGCATCTTGGCCCCGGCAAAAGCCTTGTAGAGGGCCTTAGCAAAGGTAACGTCGCTCCCCATGACCTCCCCGGTTGACTTCATTTCGGGTCCTAAGAAGGCATCGACATCATCAAGTTTGTTAAAGCTAAAGACGGGGGCCTTAACATGGATCATTGCAGGTTCCGGATGAAGGCCTGGCGTTAAACCTTGGTCGGCTAAGGATTGGCCGAGGATCACCTTGGTAGCCACTTGGGCCATTTCAATTCCGGTAATCTTGCTTAAGAATGGCACTGTCCGGCTGGCCCGCGGATTAACTTCTAGAACATAGACTTGGTGATCATGAATAATGAATTGAATATTCATGATCCCGATACATTTCAAAGCAACACAGAGTTTTTCGGTTGCCGCCACAATTTGAGCTTTGATATCTGCGTCAAAGCTTTGCGGTGGATAAACCGCCATTGAATCCCCGGAGTGGACCCCGGCCCGTTCGATGTGTTCCATAATTCCTGGAAGGAGGACCTGGTGACCATCACAAATGGCGTCAACTTCACACTCACGCCCTTCTAAGTAAGCATCAACTAAAATTGGGTGATCAACCGTTGCGTGGGCATTAGTTTGCAAGTATTGTTCCAATTCAGCTTGGCTGTAGACAATTTCCATCGCTTTCCCACCAAGAACATAACTTGGCCGAACGAGGACGGGGTAACCAATCTTTTTGGCGGCAGCTAAAACGGCAGCCGGAGTCGTAGCGGTTAAACCGACTGGTTGTTTCAATCCCAGTCGCTTAATCATTTGATCAAAGACTTCCCGGTCTTCAGCAGCATCGAGATCCTTGACGGTCGTCCCTAAGATCTTGATGCCGTGTTTTGCTAATCCAGCGGCTAAATTAATGGCCGTTTGTCCCCCAAATTGGACGATCACCCCAACAGGTTGTTCCAAGTCGCAGACATTCAAAACATCTTCTAAGGTGAGGGCTTCAAAATAAAGTTTGTCTGAAACTGAAAAGTCAGTCGAAACCGTTTCGGGATTTGAATTCATCACGATTGCTTCATAGCCTTGACTTTGGATTGCCCGCACGCTATGAACGGTGGCGTAATCAAATTCAACCCCTTGACCAATCCGGATAGGTCCCGAACCAATTACCAGGATTGATGGTTTCTTAGAACGATGACTTTCGTTTTCGTGGTCGTAAGTACTGTAAAAATATGGGGTTGCCGAAGTAAATTCAGCCGCACAAGTATCAACCATCTTGTAAACGGGGTGGATTTGGTTGGCTAAGCGGAAAGTCCGGACTTCATCCGCGGTCATCCCCCACAATTTGGCAATTGTTTGGTCACTAAAGCCATTTATCTTGGCTTCATGGAGGGTTAAGACATCTTGCTTATGGGCGTGGATTGTTCCTTCTAATTCAACTAAGTGGGCCACAATATCTAAGAAGTAATCATTAATCTTGGTGAGGGCATGGACTTGGTCAAGCGTGTAACCACGGCGAAAAGCTTCGGCTAAGTAAAAGAGCCGGTCATCTTGGGCGTGGAGCAATTTTTCTTCTAAGGTTGCTTGATCCATAGCTTGGGCCGCTGGCAGGATTAGATCCTTGGCATCAATTTCTAAGGACCGGACTGCTTTTTGGAGGGCCTCTTCAGCGGTCCGCCCGATGGCCATCACTTCCCCGGTTGCCTTCATTTGACTCCCGAGATGGCGGTTTGCCTTGGTGAATTTGTCAAAAGGCCACCGGGGAATTTTGCAGACCACGTAGTCTAAGGCTGGTTCAAACTGGGCTGTGGTTGCTCCAGTAACCGGATTTAAGACTTCATCTAATGTTAAACCAACGGCGATCTTGGCCGCCATCTTGGCGATTGGGTAACCAGTTGCTTTAGAAGCTAAGGCCGATGAACGCGAAACCCGGGGGTTCACTTCGATGACGTAGTATTGGTAACTATTGGGGTCTAAGGCCAGTTGAACATTGCAACCTCCTTCGATCTTGAGGGCCCGGATTAGCTTTAAGGCACAATCCCGGAGCATTTGAAATTCGCGGTCTGTCAAGGTTTGGTTCGGCGCAAAGACGATTGAATCCCCCGTGTGGACCCCCACCGGATCAAAGTTTTCCATGCAACAAACCACCATCGCATTGTCAGCGGCATCCCGCATGACTTCAAATTCAATTTCTTTGTAACCGGCGATTGATTTTTCAATTAAAACTTGATTAGCTGGGGAAAGATCTAATCCGTTAGCCGCGATCGTTGCCATCTCTTCGGCGCCATGGCAAATTCCTCCCCCAGTTCCGCCCATGGTAAAGGCTGGTCGGACAATTACTGGGTAGCCAATTGTCTCAGCATATGCTAAGGCGTCATCAACCGTGGAAACCGTTTGGGAAGCTGGGACTGGTTCATTGAGGGCTTGCATTAATTCCTTAAACCGCTCCCGATCTTCGGCTTGGTCAATTGAATCTAGTTTGGTTCCCAAAAGTTGGATGCCAAGTTCATCTAAGAGGCCGGTTTTAGCGAGGGCGACAGCGAGATTCAGCCCAATTTGCCCCCCAATCGTTGGTAAGATGGCATCTGGGTATTCTTGGCGGATAATCCGGGAAACCGAATCCACCGTTAAGGGTTCAATGTAGACGTGATCAGCAATTTGGTTGTCGGTCATGATCGTAGCTGGGTTTGAGTTAACCAGGACCGTTTCATATCCTTCTTCTTTTAGGGCTAAACAAGCTTGGGTCCCGGAGTAATCAAACTCCGCGGCTTGTCCAATGATGATCGGCCCGGAACCAAAAATCATAATCTTGTGGATATCATTTCGCTTAGGCATGGTGGTGGGCCTCCTTTTGCTCGTCGACTAATTGGATAAAGGTATCAAACAGACCTGCGGCATCGTGAGGTCCCGGCGCAGCGTCCGGGTGAAATTGTAAGGAGAAGGCCGGGTACTGCTTATGACGTAGTCCTTCAACCGTCCCATCATTAACTTCAACTTGGCTGACCGTGAGCTGGGTTCCTTCAATTGAAGCCGCATCTACAGCGTAACCGTGGTTTTGGGAGGTAAAATAGGTCTTACCATTTGCCAGATCCCGCACCGGGTGGTTAAAGCCCCGGTGACCAAACTTCATCTTGTAAGTCCTGGCCCCGTTTGCTAAGGCAAAAAGTTGGTGCCCCATGCAAATTCCAAAGACCGGATAATGCTTCTCCACTTCCGCAATCATTTTAATGGCATCAGTCATTTCCATTGGATCCCCGGGACCATTACTGAGGAGGATCCCATCTGGATGGAGGTTAGCGATTTGCTTTGCGGTGGTGTTGTATGGCACTACCACTACGTTGCAATCCCACTTGGCTAACTCCCTGAGGATACTTTGCTTGACTCCGAAATCAACCACCACGATGTTCCGTTGATAACCCGGGTTGGGATAAACCGATTTGGTGGAAACCGCCGCAATACTCCCTTTCGTTGGAGTAGCCGCTTTTAATTGGGTAATAATGGCCGGTAAGTCACTAACATCGTCCGTTAACATCCCCCGCAAGGTCCCAGCTGAACGTAAGTGACGAACCAACTCCCGGGTATCAATTCCTTGTAAGCCTGGAATTTGGTGATCGGTTAAGAAATCACCGAGGCTTTGTTGATTCCGCCAATTACTTGGCCGCCGGGCTAAGTGGTGGCAGACCACCCCTTTAATTCCTGGTTCCAGGCTTTCATTATCATCAAAGTTGATCCCATAATTACCAATCAAGGGGTTGGTAAAAACCAAAATTTGATTAACGTAAGACTGATCAGTGATTGATTCTTGGTAGCCAGTCATCCCGGTACTAAAAACAACTTCGCCTAAGGTGGTCGTCGCCGCCCCAAAGGCTTGTCCGGCAAAAACCATGCCATCTTCTAAAACTAAGTAACGTTGCACCTTAATCCTCCTCACGTTGGTAAACCACTCGACCATCAACTAAGGTCATTTCCGTTTGACCTTGGACGTTCCAGCCGGTAAATGGCGTATTGTGACCCTTGGAAAGGTAATCTTCATCCTTAAAGGTGAATTGCTTGTAGAGGTCAAAGATTGCCAGGTCAGCAGGCATTCCTGGTTGGATATGACCAGCCCCTTGTAAGTTAAAGGTATCGGCTGGCCCTGCCGTTAACCATTGGAGAAGTTCGGTTAAACGTACCTTCCCTGGTAAAACTAAATGGGTATAAAGGAGGGCAAAGGCAGTTTCAAGCCCGGTGATCCCGTTCGCCGCCTTCATCAAGTCAGGACCCTTATCTGCTTCCGTGTGGGGAGCATGGTCAGTGGCGATCATATCAATCGTCCCGTCCAACAACCCCGCTAAGCAAGCCGCTTGATCGGCCTTTCCCCGGAGTGGTGGGTTCATCTTGTAGTTGGAGTTATTGGCCTTAATATCTTCATCACACAAGAGCAAGTGATGAGGTGAAACTTCAGCCGTTACCCGAATTCCTTGAGCCTTAGCCAAGCGAATTAAATTGACACTTTCCTTAGTGGAAACATGGCAAACGTGGTAGTGGACGTGGGTAGCTTGGGCTAACATCAAGTCCCGGGCTAATTGAGCGGATTCCGTAACTGGTAAAATTCCGGGAACCCCAAGTTGGCGAGCCTTTTTACCTGCGTTGATCACCCCACCAAAAAGTAAAGAATTATCTTCAACATGTGCGGCAAGTGGTAAGCCCGCTACCTTAGCCGCCTTCATCGCTTGATACATCGTCCCGGCAGTTTGAACTCCGGAACCATCGTTGGAGACCGCAAAGGCACCAGCCTTCTTAACCCCAGTAAAATCAACTAATTGGTCCCCTTTTCGACCTTCAGTAATGGTGGCATATTGGAGAACGTGGACTGCTCCCTTAGTTTGGTTGACCTTCACTTGGTCAGCGACCCGTTCTGGTGTATCAGGGGCTGGGAGAACATTTGGCATTGCCCCAACCGTGGTGTAACCACCGTGAGCGGCTGCCATCGTCCCGGTCGTGATCGTTTCTTTTTGGGTAAGACCCGGATCACGGAAGTGAACGTGGAGGTCAATTAAACCAGGCGTTACTAACTTACCGCTGGCATCAATAATCGTATCGGCTACTGGCAAGTCATTCCCAATTGCGGCGATCTTGCCGTTTTCAATTAAAAGGTCGGTTTTGACGAGTTGACCGTTTAAAAAGACGGTCCCACCTTGGATTTTAGTAGCGCTCATTATTCCAAGCCCCCTAACTTCCGACCACGAAGGACTGCTTCTAACATGGCCATCCGCATAAAGACACCGTTCCGCATTTGTTCGACAAAGGCTGACTTTGGTGCTTCGACATATTCACCAGCTAATTCAACCCCGCGGTTAATCGGACCTGGGTGCATGATGATCGCGTTATCTTTCAAGGCTTCATAACGGACCTTGTTAATCCCGTACTTAGTGTGGTAATCCGCTGCACTAAAGCTGGCTTCGTTTGCATCCCCAGCATGCCGTTCATGTTGAACCCGAAGGAGCATCATCACATCCACCATGCCAACTAATTCATCCATTGGCAAGAACTTACCATACTTATCAAAGGCGTGGTCGTACCAGTATTCTGGACCAGAGAAGTAAACTTCGGCGCCGAGCTTGTTTAAGATTTCCATGTTAGACTTGGCCACCCGGGAGTTGGTAATGTCCCCGACGATTGCCACCTTCAAGCCTTTGAAGTGACCAAAGTGTTCATGGATCGTCATGATATCAAGCATACATTGAGATGGATGTTGACCACTCCCGTCACCCCCGTTAACCACCCCGATTGAAAGGTGTTCATTGGTCTTCGGGTGAATCAAGGCTTGGTAATATTCATTTTCGCTGGCCCGGATCACGGTTAAGTCGACCCCTAAGGCATCCATCGTCAAGCAAGTATCGTAAAGGGTTTCCCCCTTCTTGACTGAAGAGTGGCTGGCATCAAATGGGATTTCCGTTAACCAGAGCTTCTTTTCGGCCATTGCGAAACTGGTATGAGTCCGCGTTGAATTTTCAAAGAACATGTTCGTGACGTATACCGGTTGGCTCAACTTTGGAGCAGGGGTGCCTGCCTTAAATTCTTCGGCCCGTTCGATTAGGGCTAATGTTTGTTCAACCGTTAAGTCTTCAACCGTTACAAAGTGTGGTAAATGTACGAGCATTCTTATTTCCTCCTTGCCCGGAAACCGGGAATCACCAGGAGGACCCTCATCCGTTTCTGAATTCATCGGGCCCTCGCTGGAGCACGTTAATGAAATTCATCAAGCCCATTAAGAAAACCCGCCTACCAGAAGATGGTAAGCGGGCTTTGTCGGTTTATTGTTTAAACGTGACGTACCTTGCTAGCCTCTCTGGACTACCTTAAAGGACATTGATTGCTACTATCATACGTTAATTTTCAAAAAAGTCAAGCATAACAATTAGTTTTTATTAAAATAACTAGTTTGATTGGGTGATCTGCCATAAAATATGATTAGATTGATATATTGGTAAAAATATTTAAATTTAGTACAGAAAGAAGCAGATATTGATGACTAAGGATCGTCATCGATTTTTAAACTTCCTTTGTTTAGGAATCATTTGTCTTTTAATGTTAATCCCCCAACTCCTTTCTGGTGGATTAATTATCGGGAATGATACTCTCTTTCACTTTAATCGCTTTTATGATGCTGCCATGCAATTACGGACTGGACATTTCAATTACTTCCAGACTAACTATGGTTTCCAACAAAACGGGCGAGTAATTAACGCTGTTTACGGCCCTGCTTTTGCAATGCTGAACGGGGCGTTGTTGGCATTAACCCATAATTGGTTTGGTTACCAATTGTTGACGACTTTTGCAATTAACCTGGTAGCCGGAATTGGAATGCTCAAATTAGCCCGACAAATGGGTGCTGATCCCTGGATTAGTTTATTATTAGCCGCCACTTACTTAAACATTGGCTGGTTACCAAACTGGGAAACGGCCCAGAACATGTCAGCCTGGGGAGCTGCCCTAGCACCGTATTTATGCATGGTAGCCATTGAAATGATTACTAACCATCAAAGACCAGTTAACTGGTTAAAGCTCGCTTTAATCATCAGTATCACTGCTCAGATTCACTTGTTGAGTACGGTCATTTTTGTAATTACCTTGGTTCCCTTCTTCGTCAATGGTATCTTATTAGCAGATCAACGGGGTGAAATGTTTAAAGAAACCCTCAAATCAGTCGGCTTAACGATCCTTTTATCTGCTAACATTTGGGGAGCTTTATTAGAGTTGATCCTCCACAATCGCCTTGCGAAGACCAACCCTTTTAATCTCTATCAAAATGCTCTAAAGATCTCACAAACCAGTGGCGTTCATGAATCAATTTTGTTAATCATGGTGGTACTCTTTACCTTAACAGCGCTGTTGACTCTAAAGTCACCCCAGCACGGAACCAGGTTAATTATGCTGGCCGGCTTAGGGATTTTGCTGGTTGCCTCAACCTTATTCCCATGGCAAAGTTTACAAACGATTATGCCATCCTTAAAGCGGGGCTTTCAATTTCCGGCCCGCTTAACCACCGTCGCCTATCCCCTTTTATTTGCCGAAATTGCTCGCTTAACGAACCAAGGTAAATGGCAACGCTGGCTTTTGGCCGCTTGTCTTCTTGGAACTTTGATCCAAGCAAGCATTTTTAACAGTCAAGCTGTCTACCAGGCCGGGAAAAAACACGTTGACACAGCATTTTTAGTCAAGTTGAAAAAAACAGCCTCCCGACAAGACATTGTCGCTACATCCAATTCGCGGCATTTTGGGAAGTTAATTGACGAAGTTGGAAAACGGTCACCAGATTACCTCCCGCTCCTTAGTATGCGTCAAAGGAATCTGCCCCTAACCTACCAAAGCGAAATCCTCTGGCAAGCTCCAAAATTTCACCATCAAATTCGCTCGGACGGGGCGCTAGTCTTAACTTGGCATGCTAAAAAAGCTAGTAAACGCCTCATACCAGTAATTGTTTATCGTGAATCGCGGGTCGTCTTAAACGGTGACGTTCAACCCCATCTTCATCGCTCCCGTCTTGGAGCCCCCTATGTTAGCCAACGTGCCGGAAAGAATACCCTCGTTCTGACCTTCCACCCGACATTAATGACCCATTTCTTGCTACTCCTTGCCGGGGTGAGTTGGTTATGTTTTAGCCTAATTCTGTTACTCCACGTCTTCCAACGTTTCCGACCCAAGAATAGCGCAGTACCGTATTTTGGAGTTGGGTAAACCATAAAAAGCGTTAAGAAAAATAACTAAGGCCACTAATTTGAAGGTTGAAATGTAGCCGACACGACTTTGAAATTGACATTCTTCACTAATGTTCAGAATGTCAATTTCAAAGCTTAGTCTTATCGCAAGTAGACAAGCTACTAACGATAATCTAGCTACCTAACCTTCATTAGTGGTCTTCTTATTATAATCAAAGTTATTTAACAGTCATACTGGAGCAGTAGCCAAACGGACACTATCTCCCCTGCGGTCAGTACCATCCTATTCGGCCATGCATGGGCTTACAGACGCCAAGTAAGTTTGCTGGCTCCAAAGTTCCCTGGCTAAGTCTTTTTTCATTCCAACCTCGCACCCAACATTTGATCGAGGCGGGCAGGACGACGTAGGTGGAGGAACGAGTATGGCATAACGGCTTCCAAACAAGTTGGCTGGTCAATTGTTCGTTGACTAGCTGCCCGAAGCAAACGGCCATTAAACTTATTTAGTTGGAGTCGAATCAAGACAGCAGCTAAGTCTAAACCGGTGGTGACCCCAAGGAAGGCTAACTCCCAACTACTTGGAATGGTTACTTTACCTTCAACTAATTGCCCATCAACAATTTGAAGTGGAAGTTGATAGATTCCCGGGTGTCCGCACTTAGCAATTGCGACTTCCCCGGCATTAATCATTGCCGGCCCAAAATCAGCAGGTAGATCTGGTGCAAACTCACTCTTAATCCCCTCATCGGTAAGAGTCAAGCGAGTTAAACCAAGGGGATAAGTATATTGTCCATCAAAGAAAGCATTAAACTGATAATCGATCCCCCGCTGGCTTGGTTCAGAAATCTTAGCTGAGCCAATAGAAATTAATTGGATTGCCCCTCCCTGCACTGCCGGCAATGATTGTAAGCTTACCTGATCTGCAAAACTCAAGATTACCTCCGGCTTTTCTAAGGCCACCACGGCTTTGATGTGCTCTAAGTCCCTTGGTTCCAAATAAATCTTATTAGCTAATTCACGTAATAACAAGGTACTATTGGGGTTATCCTCAATTACAATAATTTGATAACCCTGGCGTTTCAATTCTGCTGTCGCCCGGGTTAAGAGATAGTCGTTAGCAACCCCATTTCCTAAACGACGAGGGCCAGCCCCAATTACAAGGGCCCGGTGATTAGTTAACGGTTCACTTTCGTTTTCCAACTCGAATGTTGAGTAAAAAGTACTTAAACGCTGATCCAACTCTCCAGCGGACGGATCAACCGGCTTAAAGGTCCGGTGAATCTGGGCATCTTGGCGGAGTTGCCAAACTTGTGAATCATTAACTTGCCAAAGTTGACCAATTAAATGGTCACTGAAGCCCCAATACTTAGCTTTTTTTAGCCAAGCTTGATCTTTAGAGTGGCTGATCAGCTTTTGTTCAATCGATACTAGGTATTTAAATTGGACGAGGTAATATGGGTCCAACTTAGTCAATTCCACGAGCTCACTAATTAAATATCCCCGTCGGATTGCTTCTAAAACTGGTAGGAGTCGGTTAGTGGACGGATGGATTAGGAACTGATCCAAAATTTCATCCCCCAAATCTTCCAAAGCATAAAAGTTTGTATGGAGTTCGCTCACAGCTTTTAGCAAGGCTTCGACTAAGCTCCGCCCAAGGCCAATTACACTCCCGACGGATTGTTTTTCCGTATTTAGATTATGATTAGGAATTCCTAATTCGTCATTGGCAAAAACTGGTACCCTGATTGCAGTCCGATCCAAGACGGGTTCGGTAATCGCAGAGTGCTTAGCTAATCCGTGATCAAGGCGTAAATCTCGGAGTAACGCCCCCGTATAAAGGTGGCCACAAACCCGAGCGACGGGGTAACCAGTTGCCTGTTCAACAAACGTCGTCATCCGGTCAAAGTAGGGACTATTTTTAATGACGTAGAAACGATCATTGTCTTCATCAAGAGCAAATTGGACGTGGTTAATCCCGATTACCCGAAGTTTCCGGGTGATCCGAAAGGCCACATCTCGCATGTCTTGGATCTGGCGCTCTAATAAGGTTTGGGCCGGCAAAACCGCCATTGAATCACCTGCATGAATCCCAATTGGGTCGATATCTTCAATCATCGCCAATTGCATCATTGTCCCAGACTTATCCCGGGCAACAATCACTTCAATTTCTTTGAGGCCAGCTAAACTTTGTTGCACCAGGGCCTGGTTTGCGCTGGAATGTTGGATAGCGTCACTCACCGCTATTTGGAGCTCGCCATAATCATGGACAATTTGGCGAACACTACCTGCTTGCGGAATGACTGCTCGGACAACCACCGGAAAGCCAATTTCATCAACCATCGCCTTGGCTTCGGCATAAGTCGTGACCGGTGCAATTTTTTTCGTATTGGCGTTAATTTGACGTAGAGTTTGGTTTAACAGCGACGGGTTATTGATTTGCCGCACCGTAGCAACCGGCATCCCCCAGACTGCTACACCATACTTATTTAAGACCCCGGATGTTGCCAACTTCTCCGTTAATTGAAGGGCATCTCGTCCACCCAGGACTGGTAAAAGCGCCGTTGGTCGGTACTTTTCAATTAACGTCGTAACTAAATGAGGGGTTGGCGTTCCCATTTCATAATCATCCACGACACAGGTAAGCTTTGGGGCAACGTTAAAAGGATTATTATCAACTAGCACGACTTGATAGCCACGCTTTTTAATGGCAATGGCCACCTTAATGAGTGAGCTGGTCAACTCACCTTCATGTTGAAAGTTATCAGCTCCCGCCCCTAAGATCAGGACGCTTGGTTGGTCTTCCATTAACGTTCACCTCCCTGGCGCATCATTTCCATGAATTCATCAAAGAGCGAATTCGTTTCATCTGGGCCCGGAGCACCATCCGGGAAAAATTGGACCGCAAAAGCCGGGTATCGTCGATGGCGGAGTCCTTGGACAGAATTGTCCAATAAATCAACGTAAGTAACGTAAAGTTGTTGCCGATCAACACTTTCCCGCTCCACTTGGTAACCTTCCGCCTGGCTAGCGTAAACAATCTGGTCGGTAATGATTTCTTTAATTGGGTGGTTCATCCCGTGGTGTTCAACCGCTAGCCGCTTAACCTTCGCTCCATTCGCCATCGCAAATAATTCATGCCCCAACCCAATTCCAAAGAGGGGTACCCGGGTCTGGACTTCTTGAATCATTTCCAAGACGCTCTTTTTGACATTTGCCGGATTTCCAGGACCACTCGAAAGGACCACCCCGTCCGGATCTAAACGTAAGATTTCGTCTGAGGAAGCAGTGTATGGTAAAACCGTAACGTTACACTTCCGCCGGGAAAGTTCCCGGAGAATCCCATTTTTTAAACCAAAATCAATCACCACCACAGTTAAGCCAACATCCGGGTTGGGATACGGCTTAGGTGTTGCCACTTGGGCAACTTGTTGGTTTGTTAACACCGTCGCGTGTAATTGATCAAAAGCATGATCATCCGGCACCGGCACGATGCTTCCCCGGAGTGGCTTTTCAGCAGCTTTTAAGCGGCGGACTAAGGCCCGGGTATCGATATTGGTGATCCCTGGGATATTCATTTGGTTCAGGTATTGATCCAAACTTACCTGCCGGGGGCCAGTCGCTTCAAACTCAGCCAAGTTCCGGACAATCACCCCCTTGATTGATGGATTAATTGTTTCGTAAACGTTCCGTTGAAGGGCCAAGTTACCAACATTGGGTTGGGTAAAAACTACGATCTGATTAAAGTAGACTGGATTGGTGATTAATTCTTGGTAGCCCGCCATACTAGTGTTGAAAACGACTTCACCAAAGGTTACCGCTGGTGAACCAAAGCCTTCCCCACTAAAGACGGAGCCATCTTCTAAAATTAGATACCGTGCCGACAAGCTTTCACCCCACTTCATCAATTCTCAGAGACGATTCTACCATAATTTTAATAACGTCGCATTTTTATTCAACCGTTTTAATCCCACTTTGCCGCCGTAATTTAACAATTAAGCCCCGGAAAAGTGGCGGTAAAGGAACAGTCAAAGTAATTCGCTTACCGGTTACTGGATGAGTAAAACCTAAGAGACGAGCATGTAGAAACTGCCCATTTCCGGGAACTGTTTTGCGGGGACCATATAAAGGATCACCAGCCAAAGGATGATTGATTGACTTCATATGCACCCTAATTTGGTGGGTCCGGCCCGTTTCAAGTCGACAGGCCACCAAGGTATACTGGGCGTACCGTTCAATAACGCGAAAATGAGTTACTGCCGGCCGACCATTAGCCACAATTGCTTGCCGTTTCCGGTCCTTTGGCGAGCGGCCGAGGGGGGCATCAATGGTCCCTTGACCTTCTTTAATCACCCCATGAACCAAGGCAAGGTATTCCCGGGCCGTAGTCTTAGCCTTCAGTTGGGCAGCTAAAGATTGGTGGGCTTGATCGTTCTTGGCCACCATTAAAAGGCCGGAAGTATCCTTGTCAATCCGGTGAACAATTCCCGGGCGCAGTTCTCCATTAATCGTTGAAAGTGGGCAATGGTAGAGTAAAGCATTGACCAAAGTATGGTTTGGATGGCCAGCAGCTGGGTGAACAACCATTCCTTGGGGTTTATTCACCACTACTACATCTCGGTCCTCATAAACAATCTCAAGGGGGATATTTTCCGGAGTGAGATCGATTTTTTGCGGTTGTGGTTCCGTCACTTGAATTACTTGGCCGGCTTTAACCTTCAAACGCGGTTTGACCATTTGTCCATCGACGATAACGTCACCGTTTTCAATCCAACGTTGTAATTGGGAACGTGAAACTTCCGGTAAGAGCTTCGTTAAAGCCTTATCCAACCGGCCACCAAGTTCACTTGTAACTTCAAAGGTATGCGATTCAACCATTAAGCTTAATCATCCTTTTCTAACAAAATTAAAACTACTAAGTAAATTACCCCAAGAGTCAAACAGGTATCGGCAACGTTAAAGACCGGGAAACTAATAAAAAGGGTCTCAAACATATCCACGACATAGCCATGAATTAGCCGGTCAATAAAGTTCCCAATCGCCCCCGCCAAAATTAAACTAAAGGCAATCATCATCCCCCGGCTTTGCCGGTAACGGTACATACAATATAAAATCACAATTATCGCAATGACCGTTAGGAAAAAGAAGAGAAGTTGTTGACCTGCTAACACTGACCAAGCGGCCCCATCATTACGGAGATTTGTTAGTGCGAGCACCCCGGGAATAAAGGAATGAACTTGCTCTAAGGCAATTTGATTTGCTACTAACCATTTAACCAGTTGATCAAGGGCGACCAAGGCAACGACTAAAATTACGTATAGCATTAAAGTCGGCCCTCCTTTGCAGATTCTTGGAGGAAACTCCGCAACGAATTAATTGACCGATTCGATAGGGAAAAGGTCATCACTTCTCCATGAACAGTAATCGTCATCGTATGCTTAGTAAAAACGGGCTGACGAATATCCTTTACTGGAATCGTTAAAAATTGACCTTGGAGGACCCGGGAAAAAACAAACTTTGTTGGTGAAACAACCAAAGTCCGCCGGAAAATCGATAAAACTGCTATAATTAAAAAGATCGCAATCAAAGTCCCAGTTATCCATTGAAAATAGGTGTACTCAAAGGCGATGATGATCCCAATCACCAAGATCATTAAGATCCAACACCAATTAATAATGGCAGTCGTCATATCGGGTTGGTAAAAATATTTCTTTTGTTCTTCCATCGTAAACCTCGCTTTAGGAGTTAAACATGATTAAACTTTATACGGACGCAGCCACGAAAGGTAACCCCGGACCAACTGGTTTAGGAGCCTTAATTTTAGCTGACCAACAACAAATTCAAGTTAAAAAATTTGCCGGGCAATATTCAAACCATCAAGGCGAATTTTTAGCCGCTCAATTTGGTTTTCAAACCTTAATTGAACGTTACCCGGACGCCGACGTGATTTTCTTTCTAACGGATAGCCGGCTCCTAGCTGATGCAATTGGTAAAAACTACAGTAAGCATTACCCAGATGAATTAGCAGCATTATTAGCTTTGATCGATCATTTTTCAACCGTGATTACCCAATGGGTTCCCGAAAAAGAGAATCACGGTGCTCATCACTTAGCCAACCAAGCCTTACAACAAGGGCCATCAGCTTAGAAAACACACCAATAAGAGTATATCAAAAAAAGGCGTCACCGACTAAAAGAATGTTTAGTCAGTAACGCCTTTTTACAATTACTTAATAAACAAGCAAGGCCGTCGAAGCGTTTTTCTCCCTACCTACTTAATCAAAAACCTTAAAACGGTCTTCATCGGCCATGAATTCCTTGTCGCCGGCTCCTTGTTCGATGGAGCCAAATGGCATTTCAGCGCGGAGACGCCATGAAGCAGGAACATCAAAGGCTGCCCGAATATCTTCATCAATCAGCGGGTTGTAGTGTTGAAGGCTTACCCCCAAACCATTTTCCGCTAAGGCTGTCCAAACGGCAAAGTTACTGTTACCCATAGCTTGTTCGGACCAGTCATAGAAGTTGTCAGCGTAAGCTGGGAATTGTTCTTCCAAGTTGTGAACAACATCCATATCAGTAAAGAAGAGGACCGTTGCGTATGCGGCCTTGAAACCATCAATCTTAGCAGAAGTGGTCTTGAAGGCTTCATCATCCTTAACAACCTTGCGTAAGTTTTCGCGAACGATTTCCCATACCTTGTCGTGGGAGTCACCAAAAGCGATCACGGCCCGAGTCGTTTGGGAGTTAAAAGCCGTTGGCGCTTGCTTCATTACGTTCTTGATCAAATCAGCGATTTCAGCATTAGCAAAATCAACCTTTTTACCAAGAGCGTAGATCGTCCGGCGTTGCTTTTCTAAGTTTAACATTTCAGTCTTCATAAATTACTACCCCTCTTTGATTCATATCTTTAGTTGATGAGACCATTATAGCTTACTAATTAAAAGTAAGCAAGACCAAAGTTATATTTTTTATTACAAGTTTAAAAATCACCAAAGAGATCCAATTGGTTACTATCTGGTAATTGGTCAAGGACGTGGTTATCGGTCATGAAGCCTGGCGTATTTTCACGATCCTTGAAAACTCGGTTTTTCCGGCATGCCTCTAGTGAACTCATCGTTGCTTACCTCTTGGACATTCTGGATAAATCTTTGTTTTTCCATAGAAACTGCCCATTTTGTGCCCATAGGCTTGCCCATTTTATGAAAATAGGTAACTTTGATTTTCATAGTTGCCCATTGACAGAGTTGATTTATTTCTTCCTTATTATAAACCAAAAAAGCCCGACCAGCCAAAATGACTGATCGGGTTGTTAACTCAAGAGGTGGTTCCACCTCCTTAAATTTTATTTGAATGTTCCATAAGGTTCACCGGTCCGTACATCACGACAAGCGATGTAGCCATACTGACCATTACCACGCGGTTGGCGCACATAGACAAAGCCATCGTGGCTAGACCAAGCGTCGTACTTAATTACCAGCCCTGGGCCCGCGTACATCAGCGTGCTACTGTACGGCTTGGCCCCATACCGCAAGTGTAAGTAGGTGTTGCTGACAAAGGTGCCGCTCTCCTTATGCCAGACATCACCCAAGCTATCCGTCCAAGTCTTGGCTTGGGCCGGCTTCGGTTGTTGGACGGGCGCCGTAGCCTTATCCGATACCTTGTCGCCTTGGCCCTTATCAGCAACCCGCAGTACATCGCCCGGATGGATAACCGTGCTGATAGTCTTACCGTTAAGTGTAGCCAAGGCCGTCATATCCATACCATACCGGTTAGCGATTGACCACCAACTATCACCGTCCTTGACCATGTAGTTATGGGTATCTTGATGCAATTGCTTACCAGCGTCGACCGCCGGCGTATTGGATTGCGGCTTTTGTGAGTTTCCGCCCTTGTACCCATTGTCCGTAATGCCAGTAAGGTCGATGTCACCATCAAGACCGCCGGCTACATAGGTCGAAGTAAATTGGAACATCCCGATATTTTCAAACGATGGGAAATAATTATAGTTGGGGTTTGGTGTTACACGATAATCTGGATATTCGCCGAGCCAAAGTGTGTACTTGCTGGCTAAATAGTGCAAATCAGTGTGGCTAACCAAAAA
>DWYX01000029.1 GCA_019118465.1 Candidatus Limosilactobacillus faecipullorum
GACCACAACGGCCATGTTGGTTTTGGTACTGGTAAGGCTCAAGAAGTTCCTGAAGCGATTCGGAAGGCTTCTGCAGCTGCTCAAAAGAACTTGATTAAAGTGCCTACTGTAGGTACTACGATTCCTCACGAAGTAATCGGTACTTACGGTGGTGGTAAGATTTTGCTCAAGCCAGCTGTTGAAGGTTCCGGGGTTGCTGCCGGTGGTGCGGTCCGTAACGTTATGGAACTCGCCGGGATTGACGACGTTACTTCCAAGCGTCTTGGTAGCAACACGCCAATCAACGTTGTGCGGGCAACCTTCGAAGGTTTAAAGGCTTTGAAGAGCGCTGAAGAAGTTGCAAATCTCCGTGGCGTTTCAGTTGACCACTTGGCAGAATAATAGGAGGACAAATCATGGCTAAAGTTAAAGTTACTTTAATCCGCAGTGTTGCCCACCGCCAACCAACTCAACGTCGGACTGTTAAGGCGCTGGGCCTTGGCAAGCTTCACAGCTCCGTTATCCTCCCAGATAACGCTGCAACTCGCGGAGCAATCTTTAAGGTCGCTCACTTAGTTTCTGTTGAAGAAGTTAAGTAATTTAAACTTAAATAAGGAGGTGCCAAAGAAATGAAGTTAAACGAACTACAACCTGCTGAAGGTTCTCGTTTTAAGCGGCTCCGTAAGGGTCGTGGTCTTTCATCCGGACACGGTTTCACGTCTGGTCGGGGGACTAAGGGGCAAAAGGCTCACGGTAAGACGCGTCTTGGCTTCGAAGGGGGCCAAATGCCACTCTACCGGCAAAAGCCAAAGCGTGGTTTCACTAGTATGAACCACAAGGATTACGCACTTATTAGCTTAACGACTTTGAACCGTTTTGATGACGGTGTTGAAGTTACGCCAGCTACTTTAAAGGAAGCCGGCATTGTTAAGAACGAAAAGAGTGGAATCAAGGTTCTTGGAAACGGACAACTCACCAAGAAATTAACGGTCAAGGCTCACCAATTTTCTGCTTCTGCTAAGGCAGCCATTGAAGCAGCTGGTGGCACGGCTGAGGTGATTTAATGTTTTCAACCGCCAGAAATGCATTCAAGGTTAAAGATATCCGTTCGCGGATTCTTTTTACTTTGTTTGTGTTGGTTGTTTACCGGTTAGGTGCATCAATTACAGTTCCAGGGGTTAACGCCGCTGCGTTGGCGCAATTATCTTCGTCAGGGTTAGCGTCAATCTTAAATACATTTAGTGGGGGCGGTCTCCAAAACTACTCATTATTTGCAATGGGAGTTTCACCTTACATCACCGCGCAAATTGTGGTCCAATTGTTACAAATGGACATTGTGCCAAAGTTTGTTGAGTGGAGTAAACAAGGTGAAGTAGGTCGGCGAAAGCTAAATCAAGCGACGCGTTGGTTAACCATTGTTTTGGGATTTGTCCAATCAATTGGGATTACCGCTGGATTTAATGCGCTAAGTACGATTAAGTTGGTGAACAATCCTGGGGTAGAAACCTATTTAACGATTGGTTTAATTCTTACGGCCGGAACGATGTTTGCCACCTGGATGGGGGACATGATTACCGAAAAAGGTCTAGGGAACGGGGTTTCCGTTCTGATCTTTGCCGGTATTATCGCTTCGATGCCTTCCGGAATTAAGCAACTTTGGAATGACCAAATTACTGGTGAATCCGGTACCGACCTCTGGATGGGGATTGGGTTTATTGCTCTCGTAGTAGTAGCGCTCTTGATTATCGTGGCGTTTGTTACCTGGGTTCAACAGGCTGAACGGCGGTTGCCAATCCAATATACGCGTCGGACAACGACCTCACCAAAGAATAGTTACCTGCCGTTAAAATTAAATGTTTCTGGGGTTATTCCAGTTATCTTCGCTGGTTCCTTTATTTCGACACCACAAACGATTCTGATGGCTTTCCAACGGACTCACAGTGGTGATACTTGGTACCAAGTGATGACAGAAATTTTTAATTTACAATCAACGGCCGGAATTAGTCTTTATATCTTTTTGATTGTGGTCTTCACTTTCTTCTATGCCTTTGTTCAAGTTAACCCTGAAAAATTAGCGGAAAACTTACAAAAGCAAGGGAGTTATATTACAGGGGTTTGGCCTGGTAAAGGAACTCAAGATTACGTGTCAGCTTTATTGATGCGCTTGAGTACCGTTGGATCACTTTTCTTAGGATTGGTTTCATTGATTCCGTTGCTCGCAAGTAATATTTGGAACCTTAGTCAATCAATTGGTCTAGGGGGAACAAGTTTATTAATTGTCGTGCAAATTGCTTTGGATGTAAATAGGCAACTGAATGGTTTAACGATGAAGCGTGAATATATTGGCTTCATTCATAAACCAGAAGCTTAGGGGGAAATCGTCATGAGTATGAACCTTGTATTGATGGGGCTCCCGGGTGCCGGCAAAGGGACCCAAGCCCAATATATTGTCAATGATTTTGATATTCCGCATATTTCAACCGGGGATATTTTCCGGGCTGCTATGAAAAACGAAACACCAATGGGACTTCAAGCTAAGCAATTCATCGATAAAGGTGAACTAGTTCCTGATGAAGTTACAAACGGAATCGTTAAGGAACGCTTAGCCCAAGATGACGTCAAAGATGGCTTCATGTTGGATGGGTTCCCACGTAACTTGGCCCAGGCTGAAGCTTTGAACCAAATGCTTGAAGTTGATGGTAAGAAGCTTGATGCAGTTATCAACATTCATGTTGATCCAGAAGTCTTAGTTGATCGTTTAAGTGGTCGTTTCATTTGCAGAAACTGTGGCGCAACTTACCACAAGCTCTACAATCAACCCAAAGTCGAAGGTACTTGTGATGTTTGTGGTAGTCACGAGTTTTATCAACGGGATGACGATAAACCAGCAACCGTTAAGAATCGGTTAGCAGTCAACATTAAACTCAACACGCCACTCATTGATTTCTACGAAAAGCAAGGCTGCCTGTATCAAATCAATGGTGAGCAAGATATCGATAAGGTTTACCAAGCCATTAAGGAAGTTTTGACGAACCTGTAAGCGAAAATAAGGTTAACCTTGCAACGCAGGATAACCTGTGTTAAACTATGCAAGGTTTATCTAGCTCGCAGTGGGTAGCGGATTCCGCTTCCCACCTTTTTACGTAAATTCTGAGATACGGCAAGGAGGAACCGTGCAGTGGCAAAAGCCGATGTAATCGAAGTTGAGGGTAAGGTTACTGAAACTTTACCTAATGCAATGTTTAAAGTTGAATTGGAAAATGGGGTTGAAATTTTAGCCCACGTCTCTGGTAAGATCCGGATGCACTACATCAAGATCTTACCTGGTGACCGGGTTAAAGTAGAAATGTCCCCATATGATCTGACCAAGGGCCGGATTACTTTCCGCTTCAAATAAATCTGGATTTTAGGAGGATTTTACAATGAAAGTACGTCCATCAGTAAAGAAGATGTGCGATAACTGCAAAATTGTCAAGCGTCGTGGCCGGGTTATGGTTATTTGCTCTAACCCTAAGCACAAGCAACGCCAAGGCAAGTAATTATTAAATAAAGGAGGTGCAATAATGGCTCGTATTGCAGGTGTCGACTTACCTCGTGACAAGCGAATTGTTGTCGGCTTAACTTACATTTTTGGGATTGGTGACTCTACTGCACACAAGATCTTAGAAGCAGCTGGTGTTTCTGAAGACGTGCGGGTACGTGACCTTACACCGGATCAAGAAGAAAAGATCCGGTCACAAGTGGAAAACCTTAAGGTTGAAGGGGATCTTCGTCGTGAAGTTTCCTTGAACATCAAGCGGCTCCAAGAAATTGGATCATACCGTGGGATGCGTCACCGTCGTGGTTTACCAGTTCGTGGTCAACACACTAAGAACAACGCTCGGACCCGGAAGGGGAAGGCTGTTGCGATTGCCAACAAGAAGAAGTAATTATTAGTAAAGGAGGTTAGTTAGTTTATGGCAACCAAAAAGGGTACGCGTAAGCGTCGTGCGAAAAAGAATGTTGAAACTGGTGTTGCGCACATTCACTCCACTTTCAACAACACTTTGATCATGATTACCGACGTTCAAGGTAACGCTGTGGCTTGGTCTTCAGCTGGTGTCTTGGGCTTCAAGGGTAGTCGGAAGTCTACTCCATTTGCTGCTCAAATGGCTTCAGAAGCCGCTGCTAAGCAAGCAATGGAACATGGTATGAAGACTGTTGAAGTTGAAGTTAAGGGTCCTGGTTCCGGTCGTGAATCTGCTATCCGTGCATTACAAGCTACGGGGCTTGAAGTTACTGCAATTCGTGATGTAACTCCAGTGCCACACAACGGTTCTCGTCCTCCAAAGCGTCGTCGTGTTTAATTTGCATCACCGGCGATCTTTATGTCGACCAGATGCCTTTTTTATGAAATACGATCCGCGTTTGAAAGGGGTACAAGAGTAGAATGATCGAATTTGAAAAACCAAACATTCACAAAGTTGAAGAGACCGACAACTACGGTAAGTTTGTTGTTGAACCGTTAGAACGCGGTTATGGGACGACGCTTGGTAATTCTCTTCGGCGTGTAATGCTGGCTTCATTGCCAGGGGCGGCAATTACGAGTATTGACATTGATGGGGTGTTGCATGAGTTCAGCACCGTTGAAGGGGTAACCGAAGATGTTACTCAAATTGTCTTAAACTTAAAGAAAGTTGCTTTGAAGATCGAGTCTGAAGACGCTAAGAACCTTGAATTGGATGTTAAGGGTCCAGCAGAAGTTACTGCTGCTGATATCCAAGGCGATGGAGACGTAACGGTCTTAAACCCAGATCTCCACATCGCGACCGTTGCTGATGGGGCTGAACTGCACATGCGGATGACCGCTGACACTGGTCGTGGTTACAATTCTGCTGATGTTAATAAGTCCCGGATGGATCTTGCAATTGGTGTTTTACCAATTGACTCAATCTATACCCCAATCGAACGGGTCAACTATACCGTTGAAAACACGCGGGTGGGTCAAAGTAATGATTACGATAAGTTAACCTTAGATGTTTGGACTGATGGTTCATTAACGCCAACTGAAGCAATTTCATTGGCGGCTAAGATTTTAACTTCTCACTTAACGATGTTTGTTAACCTCACCCAAGAAGCACAAGATGCTCAAGTGATGGTTGAACGGGAAGAAACGCACCAAGAAAAGGTTCTGGATAAGACAATCGAAGAACTTGATTTGTCTGTTCGGTCTTACAACTGCTTGAAGCGCGCTGATATTCAAACAGTTAAGGACTTAACTGAAAAGACTGTTGCTGATATGATGAAGGTTCGTAACCTTGGTCAAAAATCACTCGAAGAAATCAAGTTTAAATTAGCAGACCTTGGTGTTGGTTTTCGCCAAGAAGACTAATTAAATCAATAATTTAAAGGAGGGACACTCATGAGTTACCGTAAATTAGGACGGACTAGTTCACAACGAAAGGCTTTATTACGCGATTTGACGACTGACTTGCTTGTTAACGGTTCAATCAAGACGACTGAAGCACGAGCAAAGGAAGTTCGGAAGACTGCGGACAAGATGATTACCTTGGCAAAGCGAGGTGACTTAGCTTCACGGCGTCAAGCAGCTGCTTTTGTACGGAACGTTGTCGCTGACGTTAAGGAAGATGGCGATGATGTAAAGGTACAATCTGCTTTGCAAAACCTTTTTGAAGAAATCGGTCCAAAGTACGCTGACCGTAACGGTGGGTACACTCGGATCCTCAAGACGATGCCACGTCGTGGGGACGGTGCACCAATGGTTATTCTTCAATTGGTTTAACATCATAGTTAAATCTGCGTAATAAAATCACTACGGCTGATGGTATAGAGCGTTACGATGGTGGGGTGACCCTAGTCTAGCTTGAATGCGAGAAATCGCACACCGCAGTTGTAAGTGATTTTTTTGTATACATAAAAAACTAGGGCTAGGTTAAATTTTCTGTTAGAATAGATACCGTTACATTGGCAAAAAGTGTGCCTAAAACGGAAGAAAATCAGAAGGAATCATCCATGGAGAATGATATGATAAAGATCGAGAACTTAAATTTTAAGTATGCTCATCAAGATAAAAAGACCCTTGATAACTTGAACCTCCAAGTTCCAGCAGGACAATGGCTAGCAGTTGTCGGTAAAAATGGAAGTGGCAAGTCAACCTTGGCGCGTCTAATCGATGGCCTCCTCGAAACCCCTCAAAAGACAATCTGGGTTGATGGTTTAGAAGTTAATGCTGAAAATATTGCTAAAATCCATCAAAAGATTGGATTCGTTTTTCAAAATCCAGATAACCAATTTGTTGGGACAACGGTTGCAGCCGATGTTGCTTTTGGATTAGAAAATCGTCAAGCTTCAAGTAAAGAAATGCCAAAAATAATTGAGCATACGCTTGCCTTAGTTAAAATGCAAGCATTTCGGGACCGATCACCAGAACAACTTTCAGGAGGGCAGAAGCAAAGAGTAGCTATTGCTGGAGCGTTAGCTTTAAAGCCCCAATTATTGATCTTAGATGAGGCGACAAGTATGTTGGATCCAGAAGGGCGTAAAGATGTCCTCGAATTATTAGCAAGGCTCCGAGATCAAGGTCAACTAACAATTGTTTCCGTTACGCATGATCCCGATGAAGTGGCGCTATCTGATCAAGTTGCCGTCTTAGATCAGGGAAGAATTATTAAAAAAGCGTCGCCATCTGAAGTTTTAAATGATCAAAACTTAATTCAAAAAGTTGGGTTGGTCCAACCATTTAGTTTGGTCCTGCGTGATCAATTAAGGGCCCGCGGAATTAAAGTTCCAACGGACTATTTAGAGAAGGGAGCCCTCCGTGAATGGATAATTCAGCAGTTAGCTACCAAGGTGTAAAGTTATCATACGATGATGGGGTGACTTGGGCATTAAGAGATTTTTCGGCAACAATTCCCCAAGGAAAGGTTACCGCCATCATTGGCCATACTGGGAGTGGTAAGTCATCTTTAATGAATTTAACGGATGGCCTCCTCCTGCCGACTTCGGGTGAGCTAGTAGTAATGGGTCACAAACTTACTACCATGACTAAAAAGCCGGCACTTAACAAGTTACGGCATTCAATCGGCTTTGTTTTTCAATTTCCAGAACATCAATTATTTGCGGATACGGTATTGACAGATGTGATGTTCGGTCCCATAAACCTAGGCCTTACTACACAGGAAGCAAAGAAAGCTGCTAAAGTTGCTCTCAGTGAATTAGGGATTGACCAATCACTCTATGAACGGTCGCCGTTTGAATTGTCTGGGGGACAACAGCGACGGGTGGCGATTGCCGGGGTTTTGGCAATGAAGCCGAAGTTATTAATCTTGGATGAACCGACGGCGGGTTTAGATCCGGACGGTCAACAAGAGTTATTAGCCTTAATCAAAAGGTTAAAACAAGCGGGACTGACGATTTTATTGGTAACCCATCAAATGGAGCAAGTTGCGGAATTAGCAGATCGAGTCTTAGTACTAGTTGCTGGGCAACTAGTCTTTTCGGGAAGTCCACGGAAATTATTCGCAGATCCAGCGTTTTTGGCAAAGTATCATTTAGCGGAACCCCAAACGGTTACCTTTGCCCAGCAAATTATGGAAACCTATCCAGAATTATTTGAACATTTTCCGATTACCCCAACGGAATTAGCTGATACTTTAGCAAAGAACATTGGGAGGCAGGATCATGAATAAAAAAGTTCTTTTTGGGATGTATCTTCCTGGAACATCCCTAATGCACCGTTTGGATCCGCGTTTGAAGATTATGGGGTGCTTTTGGTTTGTGATCTTAGTTTTCTTCGCTAATAATCTTGCTACAAATGTCTTGATGCTGATTGCTTTACTGGGGATGATCCTTTTAAGCCAGGTTGCCCTCAAAAAGTACTGGCTTGGGATTCGGCCATTGATGTGGATTATTTTGTTTACGGCAGTGATTCAAGCCTTTTTCTCAAGTGGAGGTCACACTTATTGGCAATGGGGGATCCTTTCCTTAACCTCAGCAGGTCTAGTTCAAGCTGGTTTTTTGATTTTGCGTTTTTTTATTATTGTTACGTCTTCGACAGTTGTCACAGTTACTACCACCCCGTTAGCAATGGCGGATGGAATCGAATCATTAATGAAACCTTTCAAGTATTTAAAGGTCCCAGTTAATCAGATTGCGATGATGCTTTCCATTGCCTTACGATTTGTTCCGACAATTATGGATGAAGTTACTATGATTATGAATGCCCAACGGGCGCGGGGAATGGACTTTAATAGTGGATCATTGTTAACCAGAGCAAAACGCCTTGTTCCCGTGATGATTCCTTTATTCGTAGCTTCTTTCAAGCGAGCGGAAGAATTAGCCGTTGCAATGGAAGCGCGGGGATATGATCCTAATCAGCCGCGAACGAAGTACCGCCAACTGAAGTGGCAAAAAAAAGACACTTGGGGAATGCTTAGTATCTTCATTTTAACTGGGATTCTAGTTTTATTACGTCAGCTTTAAACGAGGTAAAAAATGTATCGCTATAAAATTACTTTTGCTTACGATGGAACAAATTTCGCTGGCTTTCAAATCCAACCTAATCAGCGAACGGTTGAACAAACTTTAAAAACAATCGTTAACCGGATGGCGAAGAATCCAACGCCTCCGTTAAGTGTTATTGGTTCAGGTCGTACGGATGCGGGGGTCCATGCCTTAAATCAAGTTGCTCACTTTGACTTGCCAACCTTAATTCCTGAAAAATCAATGATGCGGGCTTTAAATAGCCAATTACCACTGGATATTATGGTTAGAAAGGTCGAACTGGTAGATCAATCCTTTCACGCTCGCTTTAATGCTCACCGGAAACGGTATCGTTATCGGGTCCGTCAGGGAGAATTTGTGGATCCATTTCGGCGGAATTATACGGCCCATTACAAGTATCCAGTTGATATCGAAAAGATGAATACGGCCGCTCAGAATCTCTTAGGTGAACACGATTTTACCAGCTTTGTCGCTTCCGGGTCACAAGCCAAAAGTAATGTTCGGACAATCTATGAAGCAAAGGTTTGGCGTGAGGCATCTAGTGGCGAAATCTGTTTTGACTTTGTCGGCAATGGTTTTTTGTATAATCAGGTCCGGATCATGGTTGCTTTACTTTTGGAGATTGGTAATGGGCAGCGACCAGTGGATGACGTTAAGCGGGTAATTGCGGCTAAGGATCGGCAAGAAGCCCGGATGACGGCACCGGCAGAAGGATTATATTTAGTGAGTGTTGATTACGGGGAAAGTTAAGAAAAAGATTGACGTTTCGTGGAAGATAAAGTAAACTGTTAGTTGGTATTTCTTTTCCATTAATTACTCGGTACACAATTAATTGTAAAAGAAAGACAAAAATTGGAGGACTTAATCGTGAGAACGACATACATGGCAAAACCAGGTGAAGTTGACCGTAAATGGTACATCGTTGACGCCAAGGATATTCCTTTGGGTCGTTTGGCTTCTACTGTCGCATCAATTTTGCGCGGTAAGAACAAGCCAACTTTCACCCCACACGTTGATACTGGTGACAACGTTATTGTTATCAACGCTGCCGAAGTTAAGTTAACTGGTAAGAAGGCAAAGACTAAGATCTACTACCACCACTCCAACCACCCAGGTGGTTTGAAGCAACGGACGGCAGGAGATTTTCTTGCTAAGGACCCTGAAAAGATGGTTGAAAAGACTATCAAGGGGATGCTTCCACACACCCCATTGGGTCGGAAGATGGGCATGAAGTTGCATGTTTACGCTGGCACTGACCACAAGCATGCTGCCCAAAAGCCTGAAGTACTTGACATCACTAACTTAATCTAAGGAGGGAACGGAATTGGCTCAAGAAGTACAATACAGCGGTACTGGCCGTCGGAAGAACTCTACTGCACGGGTTCGCCTCGTGCCAGGTTCTGGTAAGATCACTATGAACGGTAAGGCAATCGAAAACTACATTCCGTTTGCCAACTTACGTGCCATCGTTAACCAACCATTTGACGTAACGAAGACTGAAGGTCAATATGACGTTTTAGTTAATGTTCGTGGTGGTGGGTTTGCTGGCCAAGCCGGTGCTACTCGTCACGGGATTGCTCGTGCATTGCTAGTAGTTGATCCAGACTTCCGTGATGCTTTGAAGAAGGCTGGTCTCTTAACTCGGGACCCACGGATGAAGGAACGGCGTAAGCCTGGTCTCAAGAAGGCCCGGAAGGCTTCCCAATTCAGCAAGCGTTAATATTTATTATCGTCTGCACCAAAAGCATCAGCTTCGGCTGGTGTTTTTTTCTTACCTAAAATAAATTAGTTTAACCAAAATTAAAGAAATAAATCATGAAATGCGTGAAAAAAATCTTGGGAATGCGGTAAGATTATATTAATAGAACTTTAGGGAGGAAGTATTTTGTCACGGAAACGAAAAAGCCATAAAAAGGGGCGTAACTTGGGGCTAGCGGTCCTTGCAATCCTTGTAATCTTTATGGGAGTTTACGTTGGTCACCATTTCTATGTCCGATATCAACAAGAGCAAATTATTAAAAAAGAACAGAATTCTAAGCGCTTGTTTATTCAAGCAATTGCTCCGGAAGCCCAAGCGATGCAGAAACAATATCATGTTTATGCTTCAATTACGATGGCCCAAGCAATTTTGGAATCCGATTGGGGAAGTAGCAAACTAGCGGCTGATTATCATAATCTTTTCGGGATTAAAGGTGAAGGTGCAAACTCCAAGGTTTTAAGCACTAAGGAATATACCAATGGTAAGTGGGTTGTAATTAAAGGCCGCTTCCGGGTTTATGATTCTTGGGCGGATTCAATCAAGGATCATACGCGGTTAATGATAAAAGGAACCGCGTATAATCAACAAAACTATCAAGAAGTGATTAACGCAACTGATTATCAGACCGCAGCTAAGGCCTTGCAAAAAGCAGGGTATGCAACTGATCCAGATTATGCTCAAAAGTTGATTAATGTCATCAAAACGTATAATCTAGACCAATATGATCGTTAAGCAGTTATCTAAGGAGGGGTTATTGATGAAAGAACTTAAAGAACGAATTCGCGAAGTTGGGAAAGTCCTCCCGGGAAATGTTTTGAAAGTCGATGCCTTTTTGAACCATCAGGTCGATCCAGTTTTAATGCAACGGATTGGTGAAGAATTTGCGACCCGTTTTAAAAATGCTGGTGTAACGAAAATCTGGACGGTTGAATCATCTGGAATTGCCCCGGCCTTAATGACGGGATTGGCTTTAGGAGTGCCGGTAATTTTTGCGCGGAAACATAAGAGTGTAACCTTGAGGGATGGTTTATATACGGCGGAAGTATATTCATATACGAAAAAGGTTGCAAATAAGATTTCAATAGCTAAGCAATACGTTACCCCTAATGAAAAGGTGCTGATTATTGATGACTTTTTAGCTAATGGTCAAGCGGTGAATGGGTTACTAGATATCGCCAACCAAGCTAGCGTTCAAGTAGTCGGAGCTGGGATTGTTATTGAGAAGGCCTTCCAACCGGGGCATCAGGAATTAGAAGCCAAGGGAGTTCCAGTAGTTGCCTTAGCAAAGATTAAATCCCTGTCAGACGGTAAAGTTGAATTTGAAGACGAGGAGGAACAATAATGGCGGGAACAGTTTTAGCACCAGGTCAAACGTTGGGGATTATCGGCTTTGACCATAATGGGCTTGCAATGTTAAATGCAGCTCATGAGTTGGGACTGAAAGTGTATGCCTATGTTGATCAACCCCGTCTGGAATTAACTAACCAGGCAGATTACACTATGGTCGGGAATTATCGCAATAAAGAAAAGTTGACAACTTTTGGGGAAGCTTGCGATGCGGTAATTTATGAAACGGCTAATATTGATGCCATTGTCTTTAAATACCTTAGTAAGTATACCTTGATTCCTCAAGGGATTGACCCGCTAGAAATTATGCAGGATCGCTTAATGGAACGGGCTTTCTTGGATCAAATTAATGTCAATATTGCTCCATATGTCACGGTAATTAGTCTGGAAGATGTTTACCAATCAATTGATTCAATTGGGTATCCAGCTGTTTTAAAACCAATCCAACGCGGAATTGGTGAAGAATCAATGATTATTTGGAAAGAATCTGATATCGCCCGGGCAGCCAACTTCATGGTCGCAGGAACGTACTTATTGGAATCTTGGATTGATCACTCAGCTGAATACGCGATGACAGTGGCAGTTTCGGGTAATCAAACGGTGACTTATCCAGTTGCTAAAATGCAATATACGGAAGATCGAAAGTTGGTTGGGATTCAAGCGCCAATTAACGTTGCTGATGATCTTGAGAAGGAAATGCAACGGATTATTAAAGCAACGGTCAATCAGTTAGGCTACCAGGGAATCTTAACCTTAGAATTTTACGTCACTGATTCTGGTAGTTTGTACGTTAAGGGGATTGAACCCGGTGTGATTACTGCCGGCAATGTCTTTAGGACGGCTGCGAACATTACCCCCGCCGCCCAACAAGTTCGGATCGTTTGTGGCATGCCAGCCCACCAAGTTTTCCCTAACCAGTTAACAATTATGATGTTGACCCGTCCTGCCCAACTAAAAGCAGTTTTGCGGCAACGGATCTTAAAGGATAATTGGTCTTTTAACTTCTTTGTGCCTCAAAATCCAAGCGCGGATCAAGTGGTGGGGTTAACTTGGGTTACCGGAACGGCTAACCAGTCATTACGGTCGTTAAGCCAACAGGTTGAAGCCACTTCAGTTTGGGCAGCCAAGCCGACTGACGAAGAAAAAGCTGAATAAAATTTACGAAAAATCTTAGCGTCATTGATCCCAAGTAGGCGAAGTTTTGTTTGGGATTGGTGGCGTTCTGCTGTTTAATTGAGCAGGTGAAATTGTTATAATAGAAGCCGATTTAATTTTGAAAGGATGAGTGACGGCGTGGAAATGCAATCAGCCTTAGCAGGGATGAATGAACAACAAAGACAAGCGGTTTTAACAACGGAAGGCCCCTTGTTAGTCATGGCGGGTGCGGGATCAGGTAAGACCCGGGTTTTAACGCATCGGATTGCCTACCTAATTGAAGAACAAAATGTTTTACCATGGAAAATCTTAGCGATTACCTTTACTAATAAGGCTGCTAGGGAAATGCAAGAACGGTTAACGGCTTTGTTAGGACCAAGTGCCAACGACATTTGGGTCTCCACTTTCCACGCGCTTTGTGTGCGGATTTTGCGCCGTCATATTGATAAACTCGGTTACAATACGGCCTTTACAATTGCGGATACTGGGGAACAACGGACCTTAATGAAGCGGATCTTTAAGGAAATGAATCTGGATCCTAAGAAATATGATGGACGCAACTTCTTGAGTGCTATTTCAAATGCCAAAAATGCGATGTTGACGCCGCAACAATATCAAGCTAAGTATAATGATCCTTACCGGAAGTTGATTGGTGAAGCTTATGTTCGCTATCAAAAGGAGCTTGAAGCTAACCAAACCCTTGACTTTGATGATTTAATCATGAAGACAATCGAACTTTTTAAGGCTGATCCAGAAACCCTTGGATTATATCAAGATAAGTTTGAGTACATCCATGTCGATGAATATCAGGATACCAACGACGCTCAGTACGACTTAGTCCACATGTTAGCCGCTAAATATGAAAATCTTTGCGTGGTTGGGGATGCCGATCAGAGTATTTACGGTTGGCGGGGCGCAAACATGAATAATATCCTGAACTTTGAGAAGGATTACCCAAATGCCCAGTCGATCATGTTGGAACAAAATTACCGGTCGACGCAAACGATTCTGGATGCAGCGAACCAAGTGATCGCCAACAACGTTAACCGGAAGGATAAGAAGTTATGGACGGCTAACGGTAAGGGTGACAAGATTTCATACTACCGGGCGCAAAGTGAACATGACGAGGCTTATTACGTTGTTAAGCAAATTGAAAAGCAACGCCAAGAACATGGTTATAACTACGGTGACTTTGCCATCTTGTACCGGACAAACGCCCAATCCCGGTTAATCGAAGAAACCTTTATGAAGAGTAGTATTCCTTACACGATGGTGGGGGGCCACAAGTTCTACGACCGGTTAGAAATTCGGGATATTTTAGCTTACTTGACTTTAGTAGCTAATCCCGATGATTCGATGAGTTTTGAACGGGTAGTTAACACGCCAAAACGGGGGATTGGAACAACCAGTCTTGATAAATTACGGGCGTTCGCAACAAGCATGGGGATGTCATTAATGAAGGCGGCAGAAAACGTTACGCTCGCCAATGACATTACCCCAAGTGCAAAGAATAAGTTGGGGGGCTTTGTCACTGAAATGGCAGCCATTCGTGACCAAGCTGAAGATTTGAACTTAACCGATTTAACCGATTTAATATTGGATAAGACTGGGTACCGTGCAAGCCTCGAAGCAACGGCAAATAAGGATTTACAAGCCCAATCACGGTTAGAAAACTTGGAAGAATTTAAGTCTGTAACCCAAGAGTTTGATAAGCAACATGGGGATGAAGTTACGACTACCCAAGAAAAGCTAACTCAATTCTTAACTGATTTGGCCTTGGTTTCACCTCAAGATGATATTGAAGATCAAGCCGATACGATTACTTTAATGACCTTACACGCCGCTAAGGGATTGGAATTTCCAGTCGTCTTTTTAATTGGGATGGAAGAAGGAATATTCCCGCTTGCTCGGGCTAAGGAAAACCCCGAAGAAGAGGAAGAAGAACGGCGGTTGGCTTACGTTGGGATTACTCGGGCAAAGCAAAAGTTGTATTTGACTAATGCTAATTCGCGGGTCCTTTACGGGCGAATCCAACGGAACCCGGTTTCTGAATTTGTTGACGAAATTGACGATGATCTCCTTGATTCTGATAGTCCACTTCCACGTCAAGCAGTGCCTTTTGAACGGCCGCGGCAAGGACACAGTTTCCAACGGGCAAACACATCAACTTTCAAGGCTCGGCAGACTCATTCGACCAAGAAAATTGTCAATCAAGGAACTGGCGCTGAAAAGGGGAGCTGGCAAGCTGGCGATAAAGTTAAGCACCGCAAGTGGGGAATTGGAACCGTGGTTTCGGTTAGCGGCACCGGTACGGACATGGAATTAGACATTGCATTCCCTAAAGAAGGGGTGCGGCGGCTATTAGCTTCCTTTGCACCAATTGAGAAGGTTGAGGATTAACCATGAATGAAGAACAAGTACCAATTAGCGAACTAACTGAAGACGTAGCCAAAGCTGAACTTGGGCCCCTCCGGCAACAATTAACTCAGTGGGGAAAAGAATACTACGAACAAGATCAGCCAAGTGTTGAAGATTATGTTTATGATCAGGCTTATCAACGGTTAGTTCAAATTGAAAATCGTTTTCCCCAATTAGTGACCTCTGACTCACCAACACAAAGAGTTGGTGGTCAAGCGGAGGGACAACTTGCCAAAGTGACCCACGAAATTCCAATGCTTTCGATGGGGGATGTTTTTTCACCAGAAGAACTGGTAGAATTCAACGCTCGCCAACAAGCTGGTTTGTCAGACCCAATTGAATATAATTTGGAACTTAAAATTGATGGGTTATCCCTTTCTCTAGTTTACGAAAACGGGAAGTTAGTCCAAGGTTCAACCCGGGGAAACGGGCAAATCGGGGAAGACGTGACGGCTAACGTTATGACGATTACGGATATTCCAAAGCAATTACCAGAACCGCTTTCCTTGGAATTTCGAGGAGAGTGTTACATGCCCAAAGAAGCTTTCTTGGCATTAAATCAACAGCGAGAAGCTGAAGGCCTACCAACCTTTGCAAACCCGCGGAATGCGGCTGCTGGGAGTCTCCGGCAACTTGATCCGAAAATCACCAAACAACGGCAATTAGCGACCTTTATGTACTACGTCCCTAATTTTCAAGCCTTAGGAGTTTCTACCCAAGCGGAAGCCTTGAAGCGGATGCACGAACTTGGCTTCCAGGTTAATGAAAATTCTGTGGTTGCTAAAGATGAGACCGCAATTAATGATTATATTGCTGAATACACGGCTAAACGGGATGATCTCCCATACGGGATTGATGGAATTGTTGAGAAGGTTAATGACTTAGCAACTCAAGTTGAATTGGGAAATACCATTAAGGTTCCACGTTGGGAAATTGCCTACAAGTTTCCACCAGAGGAAGCAGCAACTGTGGTGCGGGAAATTGAATGGACGGTCGGTCGGACCGGAAACGTGACCCCAACGGCAGTCATGGATCCAGTGAAATTAGCTGGAACGACGGTTTCACGAGCATCACTTCATAATCCGGATTACCTTGCTGAAAAAGGAATCCGCTTAGGGGATACGGTTCTCTTACACAAAGCAGGGGATATTATTCCGGAAATTTCCCGGGTAATAATAGAAAAACGCCTAGCTGAAAGTGAACCCTATGTGGTGCCAACGACTTGTCCGGTTTGTGGATCAGAATTAGTTCACTTAGAAGATGAAGTTGCCCTGCGTTGTGTTAACCCAATGTGTCCAGCTCAAATTAAAGAAGGCTTAGCCCATTTTGCCTCCCGGAATGCAATGAATATTGATGGTTTAGGTCCAAAGATCATTGCAGCACTTTGGGAAAAGCAAATGGTGAAAAATGTGGCCGACCTCTACCGTCTTGATCATGATGAATTATTAACTTTACCTAAATTTGGGGAGAAATCGGTCCAAAACCTATTGACAGCCATCGACAATAGTCGGCATAATTCAGTCGAACGTTTGCTATTTGGTCTTGGAATCCGTCATGTCGGGGCCAAAGGTGCCCAATTAATAGCTGAGCATTTTGGTAATCTAGTAGCTGTAATGGCGGCGAGTGAGGCGGAAATTGCGGCGATTCCAGGAGTCGGTGAGATTATTGGGAACAGTGTTGCCACGTACTTTGCTAACGAAGATGTTCAAGTATTGATCGATCAATTGGCAGCGGTTGGAGTGAACTTCGAATATGAAGGCGCTCAGCCGGTTACAGAAGGTCAATGGGTTGGTAAGCGGGTTGTTTTGACCGGAAAGTTAAACGCCTTTACCCGGGGAGAAGCAACCGCTTGGCTTGAAGCCCATGGAGCAACGGTTACTGGAAGTGTTTCCAAGAAGACGGACTTGTTGATTGCTGGTGAAAAGGCCGGTAGCAAACTAACGAAGGCCAACGATTTGCAAATTCCAGTTTGGGATGAACAACGGTTTGACCAAGCGATGAAGGAGGAAAACTAGACCGTGAAACTTAAAAAATTAGCAACCCTTGCGGCGGTCTTATCCGTGGCTCTGGCATTAGCTGCCTGTGGAAATAAAAAGGGCAACGATTATTCAACGACGGGTAGTGCTACCGGAACTTACCAAGCGGTAATTAAGGGTGGTCATTACCAAACGAGTAAGGCTCGGGGAGTTGCTGTGCAACAAAACGACAATACCTACAACCAAAAGAGCTTTGAAAATGGTTTGGTAAATATTGTCGCTAAAAAGTTCTTCTCAACGAAGAATTATATTTTCCAAGAAGGTCAATACCTGGATAGTGGAACTCTGACGGATTGGCTAGGCCGGAAGACGTCCAAAAACCCAACTGGACTTAATCCAGCTGAAGGGAAGAAGAGCGATCCCAATCCCCTTTACGTCCAACAAATTGAAGAACAAGACTACATGCAACAAAGTGGGAGTTCTTTAAAGCTAAAAGGGGTCGTAATTGGGATCGGGATTAACTCCGAATACCAGTACCAAAAGAAGACGGATGGTCCATATTACACGAAGAAGATTTCTAACGCGGAAGTACAAAGTGAAGGTAAGGCCGCTGCTGCGAAAGTTCTTAAACGGTTACGGGCAAAGCCAGAACTTAAGAATGTTCCAATTGTAATTGCACTGTATAAGCAAGCTGGTCAAGATAGTTTAGTTGGGGGGACCTTCTTTGCTTACACTAAAGCTAGTGGGAGCACCATTGGTTCTTGGACAGCGTTAGACTACAAGAATGCTGTCTTACCAAAGGCTAGTTCTGCTGCTAGCGCTAATTCAAATAGTACTGGGACAAGTGGTTCCTTCTCCAATTTTAAGAGCCAAATTCAAAACTTCTTCCCGAACATTAGTGGGGTTACCGCCCAAGCTCAATACAAGGATGGGACCTTGCAAGGGATGCATGTGACGGTGACGACCCAGTTCTATAGTCAAACGGAAATTAATAGCTTTACTGGCTATATTGTTCAAGCGGCTCGAAAGTACTTGCCAAATGGGGTCCCAATCGACATTAAGATCCAATCCGACTCTAATATCCAAGCAATTGTCTACCGTGACTCCGGTTCCTCCAAGTGGAACTCCCATGTTTTTGGTAGTTATTAGTAGGGTGCTTTTTTAGGGAAGATGCGATGATAAGAGTAGGAAAAGGTCGGGAGAAAACCTTCTTGACGGCTTGGGAAGGATGAGGAGGACGAAGATTGATTCTTAAGAATCGTTCTTTCGTTCGAACTTATCTTCTAAGGCCGTGGTTTGGAGCAAACTAGCCAACTTGCTTGGCGTTTGTGAAGCCCACACAAGGTCAAGGAAGATCGTGCGACTGGAGGGAAGACAATATCACTTGGCTACTGTCTTGACCGTAGTTTCTGTGTAACATTCGGAGGTACGAGAAAGTTTGGGAAGAAACACAAGTTTTTCCCAGCCTCCTATCTTTTATCTAGAGCATGATTTCGTAAGTTAAGATGAATTTCACCAATTAGTTTCGAAAATTAAAAGATTGGCTATTCTCTTGTGGATTCCACATTGAGAATAGCTTTTTTGATACAAACCGCAACATTTTCCCAAAATAATGCAAAAATTTAGGAGTAACTGCTAGTAATTCTGAAAAGTACTAGCGGCATGTGATAAAATAAAATGTTGTATAGAATTTGGAAAAGAGGTTAGGAGAATGGCTGAAAAGTTAGGCCGAGAAGCGGCCAAGCACGTTGCGGAATTAGCCAAGCTTTCATTTACGGATGAAGAGCTCGATCAATTCGTGCCACAACTAGAAGATACGATGCATTTGTTTGACGATCTTCAAAAGATGGATACAACGGGAGTTGAACCAATGTACTCCCCAACCCAAGAAGTAAACGTAATGCGAGAAGACGTTGCCGTACCAAGCGGGCAAAAGGATGCCCTCTTAGCCAATGCCCCGGAAACTGATAAGGGCTTAATCAAGGTACCAGCAATCATTGACGAAAGCGAGGATTAGAGAATGGCGTTTTATAATACCGACGTTGCTCAACTTCACGATGACCTCGTTAACAAGCGGGTTAGTGCAACTGAGTTGACGAAGGCGGCCTTTAAGCAAATTAAGGCGACTGACGACGACGTTAAGGCTTTTTTGGCGCTTAACGAAGAAGCCGCTTTGGACCAAGCCGCTAAGCTTGATCAAGCAGGGATTGACCCTAACCAACCATTAGCAGGGATTCCATTAGCGGTTAAGGACAACATTGTTACTAAGGGCTTAACGACGACGGCTGCTTCAAAGATTTTGGCTAACTTTAAGCCAGTTTACGATGCCACGGTTGTCGAAAAGTTATTGGCTGCTGGAGCAATCAATGTTGGGAAGACTAACTTGGACGAATTCGCAATGGGGTCATCCACAGAAAACTCCGCCTTCCAAACGACCAGGAATCCGTGGGACTTAACCCGGGTTCCTGGTGGTTCTTCAGGTGGTTCCGCCGCAGCCGTTGCGGCTGGAGATGTTCTTGGGGCCCTCGGAACTGACACTGGTGGTTCAATCCGGCAACCAGCATCCTTTAACGGGGTGGTTGGAATGAAGCCAACGTACGGTCGGGTATCCCGTTGGGGAGTTATCGCCTTTGCTTCTTCCTTTGACCAAGTTGGTTGGCTTTCCCAAAGTGTGAAGGACAACGCTTACTTGATGGAAGCCATTGCTGGGGCTGATAAGCGTGATATGACCAGCGCCAACCGTGAAGTGCCTAACTACGCAGCCAACTTAGCGAAGGCTGACGTCAAGGGACTCCGGATTGCCGTACCAAAGGAATACTTTGCTGACGGAATTGATGCTGATGTCCAAGAAGTCGTTGAAGCGGCCCTTGCTCACTACGAATCTCTAGGAGCAATTATCGACGAAGTTTCCATGCCACACACGAAGTACGGGCTTCCGGCATACTACATTTTGGCTTCTTCTGAAGCATCTTCTAACCTCCAACGGTATGATGGGATTCGTTACGGTTTTCGGGCTGATGATGTAAAGAACTTGGAAGACGTGTACGTTCGCACCCGGTCCGAAGGCTTCGGCTCTGAAGTTAAGCGGCGGATCATGTTGGGGACCTTCTCTCTTTCAGCTGGTTCTTACGATGCTTACTTCGCTAAGGCTGCTAAGGTTCGGCGGCTAATTACCGACGACTTCAACAAGGCCTTGAAGGATCACGATGTCATCATGGGACCAACCGCAGTTTCAACTGCCTTTAAGATTGGGGCCGAAGTTACCGATCCAACCAAGATGTACATGAACGACTTATTAACGGTTACGACGAACATGGCTGGTTTACCAGGGATGTCAGTTCCAGCCGGCTTCTCCAAGGAAAATGGGTTGCCAGTTGGGCTCCAAATCATTGGGAAGGCCTTTGATGAACAAACCGTCTACGATGCCGGTTATGTCTTTGAACAAACAACCGACTTCCACAAGCAAACGCCACGGTTAGGGGGTCAAAACTAAGATGAATTTTGAAACCACAATTGGGCTTGAAGTCCACGTTGAATTAAAAACTAACTCCAAGATCTACAGTCCATCACCAGTTGCTTATGGGTCAGACCCTAACGCCAACACTAACGTGATCGACTGGGGGTACCCGGGGGTTTTACCAAGCTTGAACAAGGGCGTTGTCCGGGATGGGATCATGGCTGGTTTGGCTTTGCATGCCCAAATCACTAAGCACATGCACTTTGACCGGAAGAACTACTTCTACCCAGATAATCCTAAGGCTTACCAAATTACCCAATCCGAAACGCCGATTGCCCATGATGGTTGGGTAGAAATTGAAGTTAACGGTAAGAAAAAGAAGATTGGAATTGCTGAAATGCACATCGAAGAAGACGCTGGGAAGAACACCCACACGGGTCAATACTCCTACGTTGACTTGAACCGGCAAGGGACGCCGTTGATCGAAATTGTTTCCAAGCCCGACATTGCTTCCCCGGAAGAAGCGGTGGCTTACCTTGAAGCTTTACGGCAACGGATCCAATTTACTGGGATTTCCGACGTGAAGATGGAAGAAGGTTCCATGCGGGTCGACACGAACATCTCTGTTCGGCCATTTGGTTCCGATAAGTTTGGAACGAAGACGGAAATGAAGAATATCAACTCCTTCAACTATGTCCGGAACGCCCTTGAATTTGAAGAAAAGCGGCACCAAGCCGTGATCCTTTCTGGGGGTCAAATCGTCCAAGAAACCCGGCGGTACGATGAAGCTACTAAGGGGACGGTTTCAATGCGGACCAAGGAAGGAAGCGACGACTACCGTTACTTCCCAGAACCGGATTTGCCACCACTGGATGTTTCCGATGATTGGATTAGCGAAATTAAAGAAGCTATGCCACAAATGCCAGGTGAACGGCGGGAACACTATGTTAAGGACCTTGGCTTAACTGATTATGATGCCATGGTCTTAACCCAAACCAAGGAAATGGCGGACTTCTTTGAAGTAGCTGTTGCCGATGGGGCTGATGCTAAGCGGGTTGCTAACTACTTGATGAACGATGTGAACTCCTACTTGAACGACGAACACATCGATTTACAAGATACGAAGTTAACGCCAGCTCACCTGGCTGGGATGGTTAAGTTGATTGATGACGGGACGATTTCATCTAAGATGGCTAAGAAGGTCTTTGCCGGGATTATTGACGGGGAAGAACCAGCTGAATTTGCCAAGGCCCACGGCTTAGTTCAAATTTCTGATCCCGCTGAATTGAAGCCAATTATTGAAGGGGTTCTTGATAACAACGAACAATCAATTATTGACTTTAAGAACGGGAAGGATCGGGCCGTTGGTTTCTTGGTTGGTCAAATCATGAAGCAAACCCGGGGAAAGGCCAACCCGAAGATTGTTAACCAGATCTTGATGAAGGCGTTGAACGAACGTTAATTTACAGGGGGTTAGTAAATGCGTAAACGAGCACGAATTATCTATAACCCCACCTCTGGCAGGGAAGCCTTACGAAGTGATTTAGTCGATATTTTGGCCGTTTACGAACAGGCCGGTTATGAAACCAGCGCCTACGCAACGACGCCAGAACCAGACTCTGCTAAAAACGAGGCAACTCGGGCAGCTAAGGAAGGCTTCGACCTAATTGTGGCTGCTGGTGGTGATGGAACCTTAAACGAAGTAATCAACGGCATTGCTGGCTTGGAAAAGCGACCAACCTTAGCGGTCATTCCAGCTGGAACGACCAATGACTATGCCCGAGCTCTTCGGGTACCGCGGGAAGATCCGATTGCAGCAGCCAAATTGATTTTGAATCCGGATAACCGGTTTAAGATCGACATTGGAAAAGCTAACGAAAACTACTTCATGAATATTGCGGCCGGGGGAACCCTTACGGAATTAACTTATGAAGTACCTTCGCAAATGAAATCGCTTTTCGGTTATGCCGCTTACTTTGCGAAGGGAGCTGAATTGCTTCCCCAAGTTAAGCCGGTTGAAATGAGCATTAAGTATGATGGTCAAGAATTCCGGGGGAAGGCTTCAACCATTTTCCTCGCACTCACAAACTCAGTCGGGGGCTTTGAACAAATTGTTCCCGATGCTTCCCTTGATGACGGGAACTTCTCCTTGATTATTGTTAAGGATAGCTCCCTCTTTGGGATGATGCAGTTGATGGCTAAGGCTTTGAAGGGAACCCACGTTGATGATCCCCGGATTATTTACGTCAAGGCCAAGGATGTTGTTGTGACCCCACTTGCCAAAAATGATCGTTTAATGATTAATTTAGATGGGGAATACGGTGGGGATGCGCCAATGCACTTTGTTAACTTACACCAACACTTACAAGTAGTCGCCAACATGGACGAAATTCCTGTTAATGCCTTAACGGCCGACATGCAAAAGATGGAAAATGACTTCGTTCGCGAAATTGGCGAGATGGAAGATCCAGATCCAAAATAACCAAAAGAGGTCGGGGAGAATATCTCCCAACCTCTTTTCTGTACATAAAAAGTAGGGAGGAACCACGGATGAAGGTGCAACTACCAGTGCACAAAAATGATCAAAAGATGGGAACGGTAACTGATTTAACTTATGAAGGCAATGGGGTCGTAAAAGTTGATCACTATCCAATTTTTATTTCCAACACGTTACCAGGTGAGAAAATTGAATACGTGGTAACAAAGGTAACTAAGAATTTTGCTTGGGGACGGGTCTTAGCCTGGCAAAGAAAGAGTCCTGACAGGGTTGATTTGGCCGATCAACGTTACCTCCAAACTGGGATTGCACCACTGGGTCATCTGGCTTATCCAGCACAATTACGTTTTAAGCAAAAACTAGTCCAGGATCTCCTGCAAAAGGCCCATTTGGATTTGGAAGTTAGTCCAACGATGGGGATGGCAAAGCCTTATCAATACCGGAATAAGGCCCAAGTGCCCGTTAAATGGGTTAAGGGGCAACTCCAAACGGGGTTTTACCGGCGGGGCAGTCATCAGTTAGTCCCAATTGAAGACTTTTACATCCAAGATCCAGTGATTGACCAAACGATTTTGGTAGTGCGGGATGCCCTCCGGAAGTTTAAGATTCCCCCGTATGATGAAAAGACTGGCAGAGGAATTATCCGGACAGTCATGGTGCGGCGGGGTTACTATTCTCATGAAGTGATGGTCGTTTTGATTACCAAGACCAAGCATTTACCTCACGTCAAGGAACTAACGGCGACGATTAAAGCCCAAGTCCCGGAACTGAAGAGTTTGGTACAAAATATTAATTTTAAGCAAACCAATAAGTTGTTGGGGGATGAAAATCACCTCTTGTGGGGTCAACCAACGATTGAAGATCAACTTCTCGGGATTAACTTTAAGATCTCGCCGTTGTCCTTCTACCAGGTTAATCCCCAACAAACCGAACGCCTTTACCAAACGGCGATTGATCAAGCCGGCTTAGATGGTAGTCAAACCGTGATTGATGCTTACTGTGGGATTGGGACAATTTCCTTGGCCGTGGCCAAGCATGCAAAACAAGTTTATGGGGTTGAAATTGTCCCAGCAGCAATTGAAGATGCCAAGCAAAACGCTGCTTTAAATGGGATTACCAACGCTGAATTTGTAGTTGGGAAGGCTGAAGAACAAATGGCCAAGTGGCAAAAGGCCGGCCTTAAACCGGACGTCTTAATCGTCGATCCACCACGGAAAGGTTTAGCCGAAAGCCTCATCACCGCTGCTGGCCAAATGGCGCCCAAGAAGATCATCTACGTTTCCTGTAACCCGGCCACCCTTGTCCGGGATCTCCAACGTTTCATGGATCAAGGCTACCACGTCACTAAGCCGATCCAACCCGTTGACCAATTCCCGCAGACGACGCATGTTGAATCCGTCACAGTCCTCGAGAAAACTAACTAAACCGCGTTATGGCGGGCTTAATTAAAGAATTAGGTGTACCTTGCTTGTGAAGACATTTTTCGCAAAGGGTACACTTTTTTGATGCCCTTTTTTAAAAGAATGTTGATAGACCGGTGTTTGTGGCACTTGAGTAGGTGATGTTCCCACTAGACAAACCAGTGGAGATAAGCTGGGATACTAAAAAGGCGTTTAAAGTGTTGGTATTACTGGGATTGAGTTAGGTTTTTAAAAAGAGGTTGAGATCCCCATTTTTCACAAAGTTTGGGTCGATTTTAGCCAAAAAAGCCTAATTTTAGTAGTTCATATTCCCACAGACTGATTGTGTGTGTTCCACAGACACATAGGAGAGTGAGAGAAAAGCTGAAGCCCTTGGTAGACATGGGCTGGTGCGGGTGGAGTGTGAGAAAATAATTGATTTTGAGAGTAAAGTAAAGCTCCCAACCTCAAAACTACTGAGGCTAGGAGCTGTTTTACTTACGTTTTCTTCATTGTTTGATTAAGACTGATGCTTTCGAATTAATCTTCAGGCCAAAATAAATCATTGAGGGTCTTATCAAGTGTCTGACAAATTTTAATGCATAAGTTGATGGTGGGGTTGTAGTTGCCTTTTTCAATCGCTGAAATGGTTTGGCGAGTTACGCCAACTAGTTCCGCTAATTGCTCCTGAGATAGGTCTTTACCAGCGCGTGCTGCTTTCATTTTTAAATTTTTCATGACTAACTTGCCTTATGCTCACGGTACCACTGGTAATAATCGCTAGTCCAGATAACGATAAGGAAATCCCTAAAATTCCTAAAATGCCAGTGGAAGCTGAAAGAGCACTGTTTATAAAGTCATCAATTGCTAAATAAAAATCGGCAATGCCAACTCCGAGGAAAATCAACCCAATACTTAGAACGTGCTTCATTCTCATTGAAAAATAGGCACCATTCAAAATATCATATACCTCTGACACTCCAAGGCCTAGAAAAAGAATTGCTATAACGTTATTTTGACTGAAGGGAACATGGAGATCAGAGACTAGTGGCAGAACGATTAAGATGAAGAAACAAGCGATAATTGTGAAAAGGCCATATTTATAGCCTTGGTTTTGAATCATCTTTTGACGCTCATCGAACTTTTGACGTTTTAGTTTTCGGTCCTGATAAAGACCGTAAAAAATACAAATTACGGAGAAAAGTAGTACTATCCGCACAATAATTTTAAGATCCATAATCTAACCTCCTTTCTTTTTATTGTAAATTATACATCCCTTAATGTAAAGTATATATTACATAAAGAGAGCGAAAACAGCTCCCAACCTCAAAACTGCTGAGGCTAGGAGCTGTTTTTGTATGCTCGGGTTTAATTCATTGTGACTTTGATGGTGTTATCGCTTTTGAATTCAATTGTAAGCAGTCCGTGATGATAGTTGAAGCTGACATTCTGTCTCCTTAGTTCTGGATGTTAAATATTTGTTATTAAAATACGCGATTTGCTAGTTCGTAACATTTAACAAAAAAAGCCTAACAAGGTTAGACTCAAAGTAGACTAAAAAAGGAGTCTTTGCCTTGTTAAGCTACTTTAAGTCTAGTTATGATCGCCATGATT
>DWYX01000030.1 GCA_019118465.1 Candidatus Limosilactobacillus faecipullorum
GGATTATGAATCATGTTGGTCTGGTCGTTCAAAAGATGGGAAGAGCCATTTACTTTGGTAAACCTTGAGTTGAGGATGATCGATTTGAAATTCAGCTAGCCACCGCCGGTAAGCTGCTAAATCATTAGTAACTGGCTTTAAGTAAAGGGTGTTTCGCTTTTGCGTTTTCTGATCGATGATAAAGGCGTTCTTTTTTACCCGCCCTTTTTCATCGTAAACATCATCTTTCTTAAGCTTCAGCACATCACTAACCCGAAGCAAGGTCGCTTTGCCAACTTGAAAAATTGTATAGTTCCGTGGTCCATACCGAAAATCATCATGAAGACATTCAAGAACTTGTTTTAGCATTTGACTGTCTTTAATAGGTAACACAATTTGCTGCATTTAGCTCATTTCCTTTAGGTGTAGTTTTTATGATTTACTAAATTATATCACCCATCGTTTTTAGCGTCAAAACAAGGTATTGATATAGAGGCATTTTACGGGTGATATAATATAGTTATATCACCCATTTGGTTACCCTAAAACATCTATTTTTACATATTTTGGTAAATCTGCAATTAACGGCTCTTTAACGATCAAGTACCCATTGGTTGGTTTTAATTTGCAGCTGAGCGCAAATTTGGAAGATTCCGGTAATAATTAACATTCAAAATATTATGTAATTTTAAGATGAAATAAAAAGCTAGCTGCATTACTCCAACCACTAGCATTAATTTCTAATTTATTCCCTTAGTGGTTATTTACTCACTTAATTTTTAAGTGATGTTAGTAAAACGATGCATCAAAGATATCTTTTAATATATATTTGCATTTTTTGCTTATTAAGTTCTTTAAACCATTGAAAACAAATATATTTTCGTTTAATATGTTAAATATCGAAAATGATGATTTGCGCAAATCCCTTTTCGTTTACTATCAATTTCTAAGGGAGAATAATCCAATGCGTCATGAACTTAAAAAAATCGGTAAAGCAGAACGGCACACTTTCACTGGCATCTTTGAGCGCACCGGTTATAAAACTGCTTATCACCATCTCAATCCGATATATAGTCCAACTTTATTATTAACCGAAATTAGGGATCTTAATGGGAAACTGATTGCTGATCATCTCTGGTTTAATTACACAAAAAGTTTTCTAAAACTCGGCCAATTGCTTCGCGGTGACATCATCCAATTTGATGCGCGGGTTGCAAACTATACTAAAGGTTATTATCTTTGCCAAACAAATGATTATAAATTAAGTTATCCAACTAAAATTCGCTTACGTCACGCAGTTGAAAGTCCTAGCCGTCAGTCGATCCCTGTTGATGATCACTGGGCACTAATTGGTTACATTATGTTGGAAAATATCAAATTTTATCGCGAACAAGGGCGAACAGTTGATTCCTTTTATACGGATGCTTTTAAGCAATGGCAAACTAATTCCAATAACAATATTATGTAAACTGTTGAAGAGAGAAAATAACTCTTACCCTGGGACTACTTCTTCCTCTAAACAGATAAATTTTCGATTACTGATAAGTCCGCGTTGTTTAAGATTTGGATAGCCCGAGTATCTTGTTGATTAAAATTTAACCATTGTCCATGCTGCCAAGCTAGTAGAGGTAAGAAGGTCCATGCTGTCCACCCATTTACTTTGCAAAATGGGTGGATATAATTAAGATGATTTAGCAACTAGGAGTATTGATGTTTATTTGGCTTTTGGATTGATTGAGGTTAATAAACTATTGATCGGTTAGACGGCCTCGCTTTGGATATCAATTGGAATCTTACCCTTGAAGTTTCCACTCATCGGTTTAACCAGTTTTGTATGGTCAAGTTCGCAGTCTTCCAAATAAACGTCTATAATAAGTTCAAACTCTACTCTTAAATTGGAGAGCGAACTAGCTGCGTACGTTTCAGAAAATTCTAAACTTTTCCACTTAATTGGTTACCAAAAGTTGCTACCGTTCCGTGATAGCCTTTATACTCAAGAAATTGTTCCACTATTTCACCTAACTCATAAAAATTAGTGACTAAATCGTATAATTAAATAATCGATATACAATAACAGAATAGTAATTATCCGTAAATTACTACCTTCTTTTGTGGGACCCGTATCTACTTTCTCTTGGTCCTTTTATAGCATTTTTGAAATCATTTAGCTAGATCTTCACATTCTGATCATCTTTATTGACTAAAATTATAAGTCAAATACTAATCGGGGGGGAGGAAGAATTATGACAAGTTGGATTCCGTTACTGTTATTAGAAACGATTACTTTCATTTTAGGTCATTTTCTCCTAAATGGAATTCGGTGGCAATTTATGCAACGACTTGTATTGACTGGCTTTTGGCTTTACTTGATGGTTCTCTTCTTCCTATGTTTCCGGCCAAGTTTTGGGGACCCATTCTTAATTTTCCGGTCATTCCATAACGTACCAGTTAATATCCGACCAACGTTAAACTTTCGGATCGATACATTAGAAAATATCATGCTAACCATACCAGCAGGTGCCTTCTTTGCCTTGATTCTCCAACGACTTAATCTTGTTGAAGCCGGGCTATTATCTATGATCCCAGGCATTCTTATTGAAAGTGGTCAATTTATGGCTGATTACTTCTTTCAAATTGAACGAATTGTGGACATTAATGATATTCTTACTAACTGGCTTGGTTGCATGATCGGTTTCTTTATTGTCAGTTCAATTATTTGGATGAATCCCAAACCATGGCAACGATTGGCTATTAACTAATTCCAGGATCACCTGTATTTTAATGCAGGTGATTTTTTATTTACTTTTAAAAGATTATGTAAAGCATGAAAATAAACTCGAATTTCTCTCAACCCATAACTTGATCAACTTTTCTAAAAGGCCTCCTTGAATCCGACCGGCCTTTAAATCTAAGTATTGTCTCGGTAGATTGCACGCCCCTTCATAAATTTTAAAACGGTCTGAATACTTGTAGTAATCAGTGCGGGCGGATGCCCCTGTTGGAAACCAATAATCTTTCCTTTCATATCACTGAAAGAATTAATCCCAGAATCTTTTCTAACCACAAACGCTTGTTTCTTTGTCTTGGCTAAAGTTGTTCCAAATAACATCAATTGTTCCGTTTCGTAGTTTGGTTTCTTTCATCGCTTAGTCGATTGAGCGGTATTGTTCATGTCCTCCTGGCTCACAAGGTGCTGATATCTAGTCGATCAGTAAGCGGCTTGGGCACACCACCACGTCCATCACGATGGATGTGTATAGTTATCTTATTGATGTGCGGAAAAAGCTGAGGATCAAAAAATAGTTGATACATTGTGTGATTTGACCACGTCATAAGTGTCCTAAAAGTGTCCCAGGCTTCTGTTTTTCTGCATAAACATTTAAATTTAATTCTTTAAACAAAAATCCCGTGGGGCAATCACACCTCACGGGATTACTTTTATATCATCGTTTCAAGTCGTTTTGTTTTTAATTCTTCTTTTGCATATTTTCAGCCATATCGATGCCGTTTTCGTCCATGTAATCAAGGATTTGTTGAATTGTGATGTATGGGACATCTAAACGTTCTGCAACTTTAAAAAGATCATCCCGGCGTGCCATTTTACCGTCTTCTTTCAAGACTTCAATAATCACAGCAACTGGTTCGGTCCCTGCTAAATATGCAAGGTCAACAGAAGCTTCGGTATGGCCAATCCGCTTTCGGAGTCCACCATCCTGAGCATAAAGCGGTTGGATGTGGCCTGGGTGGTTAAAATCACTGGCCTTAGCTTCTGGATCAGCGATGTGTTGAATAGTGGCCGCCCGATCAAAAGCGGAAACCCCAGTCGTAACGCCAGTTGCTTCAAGGGTTCCATCGCAGGTTGTCATAAATGGTGTGCCGTTTGGATCAGTGCTGTTTTCGACCATCTTGGTAAAACCAAGTTGGTTTGCGCGTTCAATCGTCAATGGGACACACATTAAGCCGTTCGCCTCTTTCAACATTTGGTAAACCACTTCTGGTTTAATCTTGTCGGCCAATGCCACTAAATCACCTTCGTTTTCACGATCTTCGTTATCAGAAAGAATAATAAATCCACCGTTAGCTAATGTTTCTAATGCTTCTTCAACCGTGTTAAACTTGCTTGACATGTTAAAGTCCTTTCTCTCTTTACAGGTAATGACAACAACGATTTGCAAATCATGATGCTAGTATACGGAATTCTTTGATATTTGTAAATAAAACACCAGGTATAGTTCGTGAAATGGTTGAAATTTGATATAAATATAATTAATTATTCGGGTATAATAGGGTACCGTTTTCAGACTTTAACATCTATTGTTCGTTTCTCATCGATTGACAGATTAAAGCTTCGCCCATTAATTAACGTTCGCCTTTAGATCTGCTTCAACACTCCATCCCCATCGTCTTTATTTCCGGGCTTGCATAATGTAACTAATCTTTCCCATCATAAATTAATTCAGCGACTTCTTCTTGCTTTCCACTGGTGTAAGAAGTCTTGTAAATTGTAAGGATCCCTTCTTGCATAGAACAACCATCAAAATTGATCTTAGTTGGGCCTGGCTCTACCGCCTTCATGCAAATACCAAAAGTTTTAACTTCTTCGCTGACTAATTCCGTAAAAGTTTCAACTGCAAATTTTGTTACAGTGTCCATTGAAAGCACCGCAAATGGCACTAGTGCCACTAATGAAGAAAGATTAATAATCGTTTCTTGCCGTCGTTCCCGCATCACTAGTAACCATTCCCGAGTAACATCCGTTAAACCAAGTAAGCCATAGCTAGCGGCATTGATAATTATATTCACCGGGCCATGATCCGGGATAATCTCGTTGACAACGTATTGGATTTGCGGATAATCGGTCACATGTAGTTGGTAGGTTGTTACATTATCAAATTCGTCAAAGTCGTGAAATTTCTCTGGGGGATGCATCGTAGTCTAGATTTGCCAGTCCCTTTGAGCAAACGATTTAGCAGTTGCCTTACCAATTTCTGAACGTTCTCCTGTGATAAACATTGATTTGGACATTGTTTTTTCCTCCTCATCGTTGAATCACTTTCACCTTACAATTTGGAATTAATTCAAAGTCAAGCTCTTGTTTACACAAGCAAAACTTTTATCTGAAAAAACAAAAGCTAGGAAGAATCCAACTTCCCAGCCCGCGCTGAATGATTTTGAATTGGTGTTTGGTATCGAAGAGACTAGGACCTCTTCTAGTCATGTGATAACATCCTTAAGCGAAAAAAGTGAATAATTCGCCTTTTGATTTAAGACTTATCGTTTTTATACAGCTGAAAACGTTTAATTGCTTGGGCCATACCATTAAAATACTGATGGTCAACTTGATCCCAGTGTTTTGCTTGAATTGGGTCAATACTTTCAATTGATAAAATCAGCCAAGATTCTAAAATGGATAGCGCTTCTTGGCGTTCCACATGATTCATTTGAAGTTGGATAAACTCATCGTCTAAGTAGACCTTATGGATTCCTCCACTTGGAGCCGGAAAATCGACCCGAAAGACATGTTCTTCTTGATAAAAATTTGCTGGAATGCCATAACGATCACAAAAACGTTCAATCCAGTACTTTGAAGCGCCGTAAATATCATCATCTGACCAAGTCATCTTGAATAACCTCATATTTTTTGATTTTGTGATTAGCATACCACAAAAGCCCAGGCAACCTAAACTACCTGGGCTTTGTTCTATAAAGAATCCAAATTATTTCTATAGCCAGCCTGAGAGTGAGAAAGGCTAGCTACAACTATATTGTAGCAACCTCTTCAGCGAAGAACAAATAAAACGTTTTCAAGTTTTGAAATCATTTTAACTTTTTTCTTCTAAATAAACAAAAACATCTGGTAAATTTGAAGTTGAAGTGCTTCAATTTTACCAGATATTTTCGTTTACTTTAAACGTTGTCGCAAAGCTAAGATCTGTACCTGAACTGTTTGATTTTGATTTAGGCGAGCAAAAGCTAAAGCATCGTTTAGACAAGCATCAACTTGCTCCTCTGGTGCTACTTGTTCCAGGAGGTTCTTTGCTTGTAACAACTTTAAGCGCGGCAAGAAGTAAGTGACATGCTTTACCGAACAGATATCAAGCGCCATGCCAATCAAGTCATTGCTAGCGATTAGCTCCTTAACTAATGAATGATACTCAGCTAAATAGTAAAGAAGTGTTAGTGTCTGGAAATAATGACTCCCCTTTAACCCCGGATTACCTAACTGATCATTCAAATAAGCCGTAACTTTATCAAAGAAAAAGGCAGCTTGAGTCAGGTTTTCCTTACGAACGTATAAAATTCCCTTTCCTAAGTATGCGAGCTGCGAATAAATGGTCAAACGCCGTTCATCTAGTTCATCCAAAATATGCGTAAAGGAAAATATTACCTTTTCCGTTGGTTGATTAGTTAATACCCCAACCATCCCTTCAAGGTAATAGTAATGCATTCGTTCTTCCGGTATTTCGATACTAGCAGGATTAACTTTAGCCAATAACTCAGTTGCTCGTTTAAAATTCTCAACCATTAGATTTTCTTCAATTAGTCCCAATAAATCTCTGAGATATCGAATTGAAGATGGATCGGCAGTATTCAAATCATCAATGCTAAAGCCAAGACGAGCACATAATTTACTCAAAATAGCCAAAGAGGGGGTCTGCAACCCATTTTCAAACTTACTTAAAGTTGATTGAGTGCAGATCCCCTTACTTAGCATGATTTGTGAATAACCGAGTTGTTTACGACGCTCGATAAAACGTTCAATATCCAACACATTCACTCCTCAGCCTGTGATTAACCGTGAATCCCCAAAGCAATTTTAGCAAACCGACTCATTTTAGACATATCCCAAGCCGGTTCCCAAACTAGGTTAATATCACATTCTTTAACCCCATCTACAGAAAGAACCGCCCGGTTAATTTCCGTATTTAACAGGTCTCCAAGCGGGCACCCCATTGTCGTTAAAGTCATGGTAACAGTACACTTTCCGGCTTTGTCAACCACCACATCGTAAATCAGACCTAGGTTAACCAGGTCAATCCCGAGTTCTGGGTCGATAACTTCTTCAAGCGCACTCATCACTTGGCTTTCAATTTCTGAAAATGGCGCACCAGTATTTTCATCTGTTGCCATGTGGTTTCCTCCTTGTAGAACAGGATTAAATCAAAAACGATTTACTAACTAAGACAATTATAAGACGATTTTAGATCGCTGAATACCCTTAAGCTGAATTTATTTCACAATCCAGAAGTCACACTTAATGAAGCGCTTCAATTAAACGGACTGGCCACGCAACTTGCGGCAAGTAACGATCAAATTGGTAACCAGCTTAAAGTTGATTCAAATCAACGCGCACCGCTTCCTAAAATAACCTCCTTAGTTGAGAATTTCCACGCCAGTACTCCTGAAAAAGCAGAATTTTGGTTTGAACTCCATCAGGAACGCTTCATCCATATTGAATGCTATGCTTTACATGATGCAACTGGTAAATAACAGTTAGTCAAGGCTTAACTAACTTACGATGACTCAAAGGTGAAAAACAACTTTAATTTTAATTTGGAAGGATCGATTGTAGTTTATATTTAACGCTACGAAAGCTAAAACCTCAACCCTCATTGGGTTTGAGTTAAATTTGGCCTCGCCTTTAACTTTGGTGGTGCCCTGTGCAACGGCTTTATGTCCCTCTTGCTTTTCTACACTAGCTTAAAATACATCACTGCTGGCCATGCTAATATTGTTCGGGCGCTTGGACCACTGGTTGTAATTACCTATTCCGCTTTCTTCTTTCCCATTTCCATCACCCCAAGTATCGTTGGTGGGGCGATCCTCTTAATTATTGCCACCGCCATTGTCACTACTAAGTATCGGAATTAATTCATCACCCCACTTCGGGTAAAAAAATAACAAAAACGGTTAAGGAGATTCTAGCTGATTCTCCTTAACCGTTTTTTGTTGCCGCAGTGACCTTAATGAGGGGGTGAAGAAATCTTAAAGATCAGATACGACAACGTAGGCACAGTCCACTGGACCGTGGACCCCAACAACTAGTTCCATTTCAATATCCCCAGAGTTTGAAGGTCCAGAAATGAAATTAATTGCTGAAGTTTGTAAGCCGTCCGCCATTTTGGCTTCGTATTTTTCAACCGCTTGCCGGGTCGAACGAACTAACCCACTCTTTGGAACCAACGCCAAATAGTGCTCAGGTAGGTAGTTAAAGGCCCGACCTTGTTCCGGGCTCGTAACAACCGTAATTGTCCCGGTATTAGCGATCAAGTAGTCAGCAAAGCCAACTGCCAGATCAGCTTGATCAGCTGCCTCAGCGTTCTTACGCCGGTCAGCTGGATCCGTTGACCAGACCATCGTTTCTTTAACTTGGGGGTTCTTAACCCAATCCGTTAAACCATAACTTGCCCATTTGTCATCCTTGAAGCCAGGAAGTAACAAAGTTCCCGCCTTGATTTCAGCCAAGTACTGGTCCAAAAAAACAGCTAATTCAGCCTTGGTACAAGTGTAAAATTTAGCTGCAACTGATTCACTATTAGCCTTCGCGGTTGCTAACAGTTCTTCAGGACTCTTGTCAGCTAAAACTTGGTCTGGAAGATCATTTAATGGTTCAAATGGCTTGACAGCATGTCGTGGCCGGCCAGCAGCCTTCGCTATCCGGTTTAAAAATTTTTCACGATTTTCTTTGCTATTTGCTTGCTCGAGTAAACTAGTCATCTTTCCGGGCCTCCTTTTCCTTAACAACTGGGGCTGGTTCTACTGGCTTGTGATTCTTGTACCAGTGACGGAAATTATTCTTCTTTTCAGTCGGCATTGGGATATCCCGAATGTCTGACCAACCATGGACCAGTTTGGGAGCGGCCTTTGGTAAATGATTAATCTTACCGCCTTCGTACATTCCGTCTACATCGCCTGGTTCCTTCATCCGGCTAAATGGAGCGGCTCCTGTATGAGCAACTGTCATTGCCGTCCCAAAGAGCGCTGGTGAGCCAGTACCAACACCGATTGTCTTCAAGATTAAGTTCGTCATGGAGTGATCCATGTGCTTTTGATCCATTTCAACGATCCGATGCTTCCGAATTAATTCATGTAACGGAATCTTAACCGGGCAGGTTTCAGTACATGCTGCACAAAGGGAACAAGCATATGGTAATTCTTCAAAGTTATCGTAACCACCAAGGATTGGAGAAAGCACCTTTCCAACTGGACCTGGGTAGATTGAACCATAACCTTTCCCACCAATGTGCCGGTAAATTGGACAAACGTTTAAGCAAGCCCCACACCGGATACATTGCAGTATTGGTTCGAATTCCGTTCCTAATGCCCGGGAACGGCCATTGTCAACAATAACAACCCAGAAGTCATCAGGACCGTCAATTTCCCCCTGCTTCTTTGGACCAGAGAAAGTACAGTAAGTCGTCAACTTTTGACCAACCGCTGAACGAGCAAGCATGTTATCGAGAACTTCAGCTTCCTTCATTGTAGGAACAATCCGTTCCATCCCCATTACAACCACTTGAGTTTTCGGCATCGCCATTGTGATGTCGGCGTTCCCCTCGTTGGTATCGAGGTTGATCATCCCTTTATCAGCGATCGCAAAGTTACAACCGGTAATTCCAAAGTCCGCCTTCATGAAGTAGTCACGCAAGTAACCCCGGACAAACCGGGCTTCATGAGCTGGTTCATTGTCACCATCGTAACCGAGCTTCTTAAATTCAGCTTGGATTTGATCCCGATTCTTATGCAAGGTTGGGAAAACAATGTGAGTGGGTTCATCCCAGTTATCTTCTTGCAAGATAAATTCGGCCAAGTCACTTTCCAAAACATCAACATTTGGTAAGGCAGTTAAAGCCTTATCAATTTCGATTTCGTTTGTAACCATGGACTTGGACTTAACAACCTTGTGGGCTTGCTTCTTCACGACTAATTCAGTGATAAAGTCCCGGGCTTCCTTTTCCGTCTCAGCAAAGAAGACGTGGCCACCTTGCTTTTCAACGTTCCCCGCAAATTCTTCCAAATAGTCAGGTAAGTACTTAAGGGCGTGTTGCCGGATTTGTTCAGCCAAATCCCGCCATTCGTTCCAGTGACCCATTTCCCGTCGAGCCTTAGTTCGCTTAACGAATTGGGCATCTTGTGCCTTGGCAACAGCAGCCTGCATAAATTTGTCTTCCTTGGCTTCAGCCACCCGTTCCAAGAATGGCTTGTCACTCGTTGAAATTCCCATTTTAGAACACCCCTTCTCCATTAGCTGGGACAACTTCTTCATCCGTATCAGCTAAGTATTTAATCCGGTTTGGATCAACATTGTGGTTCAAAACTTCAGCAATGTGCATTACTTTGATAGAGTGACCTAACCGGTTCATCCGCCCAGCGATGTTCATTAGGCAAGATTGTTCCGTCCCAATCAAGATGTCGGCATTAGTATCAACAATGTTTTGTACCTTTTCATCAACCATTGGCCCAGAAAGTTCAGGGTGCTTTGCGGAGAAGGTCCCCCCGAAGCCACAGCAAAGTTGCACATTTTTAAGCGGAATCCGTTCCATATCCTTAACATGGTCAAGTAATACGAATGGCGCCGTCCGTTCACCAATTAACCGGGTCATGTGGCAAGAACGGTGCACAGTAACTTTAGCATCTAATTCAGCCCCACAGTCAACTATTCCGAGCACCCGGTAAATAAATTGACTGAATTCATAGATCTTATCAGCAACTTCCTTCGCCTTCGGACCGTAAACTGGGTCATCCTTTAAGATTTCTTCGTATTCCTTAATCATAAAAACACAGGAACCAGAAGGACCAACAATATAATCCGCATCAATGCTAGAAAGGGCATCAATTTCATTCTTGAAAGTCTTCATACTGCCCTTAGAGTATCCACTGTTATAGGTTGGTTGCCCGCAACAAACTTGCTTTTCTGGCATAAAAGTTTCACAACCCAGACGTTCTAAGACTTCAACCATTGCTTGTCCAACATTTGGGAAGAGTAAATCAACTAAGCAAGTTGAAAAAATACATACACGTGGCTTACTCATAGTTACCGTCTAGTTAACAATTAACTAGACTGCCACCCCCTTCTTTTTAGTAAGTTCATTTCTTCACGCTTTTATTATACAACTATTCGGGGGATTGTAAAATATTTTTCACAAAACAAAATCCGTTTACAACTGCATTATATCAATGATTATCTATATTCCAAATTGGAATATTTCACATTGTCGAAAGGAATATTATACACCGTAATTCAATTCCGAGAGTGAATAATATCACAGTTTAAAATGCAGACAGATCATATCAAGTGCCTGTAAACCATTTTCATAAATTGATTGAAGAAGTTAGAAACTACCTGACCAAAACGAAAACCAAAGCGTTGATAAAATTTTAAGTTTTGCAAACTTGAATTGGCAGTTCCCACGATCATTATCTTAAAGCCTTGTTGACGGTTTGGTTGAATTAATTTATGATCCGGATCGGCAATCGATAATAAGGAGAGATATTTCTGGTGACTTCCAGTAATCCGTTTAAGTTTAAGTTTAACCATCCCGTATCCCTCCGTTAGTAAAAAGCCATTGCCAATCAAAGCTTAACCGCTCTAATTAACAATGACTTTAACACATTTATTCCTCCCCAGCTAAGATTGCATGGGCTTGTTGGTTAGAAAGATGATAATGGTAATACTTTTGATAGAAATTTTGGGTTTCCTCAGTTAAATCAACCTTTTGCATTTGCTTTGGGTGCAATAATTTGGCTGCCCATAGTATTTGAAGGGCTTCTTCCCCGCTATAACGGTCCCAAGGGAACGCTCCCTGTGGATTTCCGTAAACACGGTGATTTTTAACCGCTTTGAGATTCTTAAAGCGGGCATCTTTTGTTAAAAGTTGGCGGGCATGCTTAGTTGAGGTTTGGCCAATGATAATAACCGATGGATTTGCCTTCACTAGTTCTTCACTCGTAACTGAGATCATATTCCCGGATTTTTGGATCGCATTCTTACCTCCAGCCAACTTAATCCATTCATCAACAATTGTCTTTGTCCCATCAACCTTAGTTAAGTCAGTTGGACCAACAATATGCAAAACCGTTGGTCGACTTTGAACTTTTTGGAGGTTATGTTTAACGAGTTGAATATTGTAATCCAGAGTCTTCAAGTAGTGTTTGGCTACTTGAGGCGCGTTACCGCCAAGAACTTGGGCGGTTAATTTAATAGACTTTCTTAATCCAGCAAAATCTTGGAACATCGCATTTACGACTGGAAGTTTGGCTTCCTTAGCAGTCTTGATTTGCGCCGGGTCAGCGGCGATAACCACATCCGGCTTGGTCTTCAATAATTCTTCAACTTGAATTTCTTGGCCAGCAAACGGTGATTTCACCTTGGTAATTTGGGGATCAACTGTCTTAAACCAAGGGGTCTTCTTAATCATCGGCGTCGTTGCAACTAACTTTTTTTGGCCACCTAATAATAAAACCACTTCGTTATTAGCATGCCAGAGATCAGCCACCTGGTTTACTTTGGGGGGAAGTTTGACTTGTTGACCGTCCATGTCAGTCACAGTGTGGGGTTGGGCAGCTTGTATCGCAGGCATCAAGGGCGTTATCCCTAAAGCGAAGGTTGCGATTCCAGTAATCAACTTTAAAATTTGCTTTTTCATTTACTTTTCCTCTCCCCAATTTACTTCAGCATCCCGGCGTTCCGATGCTTCACGAAGCACATAGCAATGATCATTACTTGCCAATGGGGTGGTATGATAAGTAACTTGACTGTTTCTTTGCGCGATTACTTCCGTAAAGAAAGTTACCGGACTTGCCGTTGCCAGTTGCACATGTTCGTTAACAATTACCCGGCTATTTTCTTCGGCAACTACTAAACAGTGAACATGAAAAGGATGATCAGTTTGCTGAATCAGATTAATTTCGACTGGCTGGTCAAGCTCAACGTTTTTCGGAACATATAGAAAGGCGCCCGCATTTTGATAGGCCAAGTGCAAAGCCGTCAGACGATTTCGGTCAGTCTGAATGGCTTTTTGCATGTAAAAACGCTCGATTAAGCGAGGATGCACCCGAAAGGCATTTGTAAAATCGAGTAAAATTACCCCTTGTTCCCGGAATTTTTCAGGAAGATTTGTTTCAATCGCTGTCGAATTTACCATCGTAATTCCAAAAGGTGCCGTTGGCTTTAAGCCTTCCCCTGTACCATTTTCCCAAGCTAAGCCAGTTTCGGTAGGCCAATTGCTAATTTCAGGTGGAAGTGGTAAAGTTTCGCTTTCTTTTAAAGCCGCCGTCCGGCGATCAAGAAAATCATAAACTTCGCCATGTTGAAGCGCCGCCATTTCGATTTGTTCTTTCAAGGTTTCATAATCCATTATTATCGATCCCTTCATCATAATTCTAAATTTAGGGTAACTAACTCATTTCTAGTTTTATATTAGGCAATCCCCCAAACTTCAGATAAAACGCTTTTAAATTCATAAGCAAGACAAATAAATGAAAATCACTTCTATTCAAATAACTGATCTTCCGGATATTCTACGCATTGAAAATTTAGATTTCAATCCCGCTGAAGCCGGAACCAAAGACCAGTATCAAGCTCGAATTGAGAAGCTATAGGAAAGCTTTTTAGTCGCCCGCGCTGATGATAACACGGTAATTGGCCCAATCGAAAATGCACACTATATCGAAGACTGGATGTACGAAGCAGAGGGTGAATCTGACCTCACCCTTGGTGGTACGCTAATGGTTTTGACCCTCGCTGTTGACCCGAATTTTCAAGGGCGAGGCATTGGTAGTCAATTATTAAATGCCATTGCTAAACACGTGAAACAATTTAGTTGCCAACGAATCGCTTTAACTTGTTTAGCCGACTTGATTGCCTTTTACGAGCGAAACATCAAAATATGGGCCAAGCCGCTTCAACTCATGCGGATGAAATTTGGGATAATTTGGTAAAAATTAAAAGATCACTATTTAGCCGAATTTTTCGACTAAACAGTGATCTTTTTCATCCAAAAAGCAAATCAATTAAATCATCGACTCGGATATGATAGATTGGCGTTTTGGATAAAATTGCCGTTAACTGGGGACGAATTTGATCCGGCCGAAATGGGCGCCCGAGTAAAGCTTTGGTTAGCTGATTCGGATCAAGGTTACTGAAAAAATCGCCAGTAATTTTGAGGTCGTATAAAATTCCATGATCAACCGCAATCGAGAGCTTAACGAGCCCACCCCCAGGAAAATAACGTTTTTTAGTAATTAAGGTCGACGGAACCTTATCATATATAAAAGCAGGATTAGCGAAGGTGGCGAAACTAATTTCGGCAACTGCGGCTTCTTGAGGCGGTGTTAAATGACGGATTTTTAAGCCACCGACAAGCTGATCAAGCTCATTTAAAAATTGTTGCTTAAACGTTTCCGTATCTAGATAAGGTAAAGCCGCTTTTAAATTAATCACCCGCTGGTGAACCGAACTGATATGTTTTGAAATTAGTTTTAACTTGTCAACTTGTAGTGCTACCGTCATCGTATCTAAATCGGTATCGAATAATAAACTTCCATGATGGATAACATACCCATTCAAATTATATTGCGCATTTCCCGAAAATTTACGCCCCTTTAATAAAAGGTCATTTCGGTCCGAACGCTCAACCGGGACCCCCATTCGATGGAAAGCTTTGCAAATTAAGTTTAAGAAACGATCAAAGTCAATTGCTTGGCCCACTTTTGGTGCAATCAAACTATATTGCAAACTACCAGGATCAGTATAAATTGTTCCCCCACCTGACTTCCGTCGGGTAACCGCTAAGTGATGTTGTTCTGCCATTGCTAAGTTAACCTCGGCTAAAGCATCTTGATATTTGCCAATCATGATGGTAGGAATTGTTGACCAAAGCAACAAGGTCGTTTCACCCCAGTTCTGCTTAGCAACCCATTCCTCCAAAGCAAAGAGTTTTGTGGCATCGTTTGAGTTTGTCGGCAGATAGAACATTAGCGGCTTACCCCGACAGCTGCTAGCTCAGCACTCGCCTTGTAGGAGCTTCGAACTAATGGTGAACTGGCAACGAATTTAAAGCCCTTGGCCATTGCTTGGTTGTAGTAGGTTTGGAACCGTTCCATTGGAACCCATTCACGTAACTGATAGTGCTTTGGGGAGGGTTGAACGTATTGACCGATTGAGAGGAAGTCAACGCCGGCTTCAATTAAGTCATCCATTGTTTGATAAACTTCTTCATCGGTTTCACCTAGACCAAGCATAATTCCAGTCTTAACGTAGGTCCCTTCTAAGGCGTGTTCGTGAGCGTAGTGTAAAACATTTAAGGAATGATCATAAGTTGCCCGCCGATCCCGCACTAGCGGCGTAATCCGCCGAACAGTTTCCATATTGTGGTTAAAAACATCTGGCCTTGCATCCAACACTCGTTGCACTAAATCAGTTTTCCCTTGAAAATCGGGGGTTAAGACTTCAATCGTCGTATGCGGTGAAACTTCCCGAATTGCCTTAATCACACGCACAAATTGATCTGCCCCCAAATCCGGTAAATCATCCCGGTCAGTACTAGTTACGCAGACATGCTTTAAACCGAGTTGTTTAATCGCTTGGGCAACTCGGAGTGGTTCTGTCAAATCAACTGGAGCCGGACGTTTATGAGGAACATCACAGAAGTGGCAATTCCGTGTACAATTTGGACCAAGAATCATAAAAGCTGCCGTCCCGGTGCCAAAGCATTCCCCAATGTTTGGGCAATTAGCTTCTGAACAGACGGTATTTAAATTCATCTTAGAAAGCAGATCGCTAACATGGTCAACTTTCTCTTCATCATAACGAACCTTTAACCAGGCTGGTTTGTTTTTTAAATTGGCATCCATCGTTAATCCTCCTCATGAGTCACTAACTTCGAGTACCGCAACGACATCCCCAGCAGAAACTGGATTTCCTTCTTCAATGCATTGGGCTTTGAGAACCCCATCAAAATCACTTGGAACTTCGCTAATTACTTTTTCGGATTCAACTTCAAATAAAATGTCGCCTTTTTTGACTTGGTCACCAACCTGTTTTTCCCAACTACCAAAAAAATAATCGGTTGACTTGGGACTTAATTTAGGCATCTTTAATTCTTTTTCCATAACTAGCGCTCCTTTGAATCTCAAAAAAGACAAAACATCATCGTTGGTTCAATTGTAGCACGATTATAAATTTTCGAATTAAATTATTTTATGTAATCTTGGAATAACAATTGATTCTCAGCTAATTACATAAAAGCTTTTACCAATTCATATTTTTATAAAAAATCGATAAAGGTATTCTAGTTTAGAGTTTTACCCTAATATTCCAAAATGCTTTGGGCGAAATAAAGTGATGTTTTAACAAATAGTGACGAGCAACAGTTTTAGCCTTCTAATGTTTAACGGTTACTTGGGAGTTTATTTCTTGCATCTCTACCATTGTAATCCGACCACTTAGCTTATTTAATTGCTTAACAATCGTCGGATGTTGCTTTGCAAAATTTGTCTTCATTAAGGGCGCACCTTAATAAGGCGGGAAGAATTGCTGATCATCATTTAAATAATACTTTACCTACCCGTTCCCGGCTTTTTGTCAACGAAACCTTCTTTTATTCCAATTGAATAACTATATTTTTGCCAACCGTCAAATTGGAAAACAACGAACTCGGCTGTAAAACATATCCCGATAAATTAATTTCACTCACTGGCTGATTATCACTGTAAACCTGACCTGTCATGGGGATTGTTAACTGATTAATTATCCGGATTAAAGTCGTCTTCCCACTTCTACTTGGCCCAACTAAGACAAAGAGTTCATGGTCTTTGATCTGGAGGTTTAGCTTTTCCAAAATGACTTGACTCCCAAACTTCATCTCCACATTTCGATATTCAATCAGTGAAAATTCCTTTCAACCGCTAATCTGCATAATATTAGTGTTTATAGTAGACTTTTTTCGGAATTAGTTACAATTCAATCCAAACTAAAAAGGATGGAAGTCATCCCATCCTCGTATCTTTATCGTCTTCGATTTTGTTTCAATTTTGGAATTAATAGTTGGGCAACAACCACTCCCACTAATCCTTGAAGGAGATTAGTACCAATCCCTAAAATTCCAGCTGTCCAATTATAGAGCAACGTGTCAGCGAATAAGTAGCCAACGACCATAACAAGTGCCCCAATTACTAAGCTAAACCATTGACCAAGGTAACGTTTACCAAAGCGCTGATATAGCCAGCCTGCTAATAGACCTTCGAGCCCATGCGCAACAAAAGAAAACGGAGCATACTGGGTATAACCAGAGATTAAATCAAGAAAGGCCGTCCCTAAGCCCCCGATTAATCCGCCGGGTAATGGGCCAAGTAAGGCCCCCGCTACGAAAATACTAGCATCAGAAAGATTAATGTTTCCGTGCGTCCATGGAATTGGCAACAGGAAGAAACGCCCGAAAACGATTGTAATTGCTAACAAGATTGCGGCGAGCACCCAATGATATAAATTCTTACTTTTCAAAAGCCAGATCCCCTTTAATGATTTTTCCTAATAACGGTTGCAGATTTAAACCGTCTAAACGTTCTTGACTGGATAAGTTTACTGAAGCATTGACTGCGACTGTAACTCCCATCTGGGCTGCCTTAACTGCCTTACTTAAAGGTAATTTCTGAACTAGGTATCCCAACAAAAGTGCACTAAAAACATCCCCAGTCCCGTAAAAATGACCAGTAACCGGTGGTGAGCCAAAGAATTCAATTTGTTGATTGGACACAAGTAAAACCCCAATTTCACTATTAACGTGAACTCCAGTAATAACGATTGCTAAGTTTGGATTTTCCATTAATAGTTTTTGGGCACTATGTACGAGCGTCACTTGACTAGGTTCATCCTTCCAATTTTCACCAACTAAAAATCCTAATTCAGTCCAATTTGGAGTAATTACGGTTGCTAAGGGTAATAATTGGCGCATTTTTTTAATAACGTTAGCATCAAACGTTGGATACAATTGGCCATCATCCCCCAAAACAGGATCAATTAAACAAGTGCTTAGATTTAGCCTTGCCAGTTCACCGGGAAGCCATTCTAGATATTGAGATGGTGAATAACCAACCAAAAGGCCATCAAATTTTACTGATAATTTTTGCCAATGCGATAAAGTTCGGTGACAGTACTCATCAGTTGACAAAGTAATCGGGGTTCCATACCCCTCACTCTGCGTTGAGAGGATCACTGAAGGTAACAACGCAGGATGTAATTGCATTGCGTTCAAAAGGGTAATAGCCGCCGCCCCAGAAATAGCATTTAAACTTGCTAAATCTTCAATCACTAAGACTCGCTTCAACTCCTCATCCCTTTCTAATTTTCTTATCATAATATCACAATTAACCATCAGTTATTATCTTTTCTGAAAATTAATCAAGGAATTTATCTAAATCAAGGACCAAAAAATCATTCAAAGTTTTTTATTTTTGATAGTTTGTTGAATAAGATTAATTCTGCTATTTAGACTAATACTGGCAAAAAGTAGTTTGGTAGCCGTTTTAAACCCTTCTCTGATGATAAATAAAAAAAGGGCTAGAAGCTAATTATTTTGGCTTTTAACCCCTTAACTATTTTATTGACGTAGTTAATTATTCACCACTTAATTTTACTGAAATCTTAGCTTGACTCTTATCAGCGATTAAGGTATCGAAACCTTCAGTAACAATATCATCGAGTTCGATTTCCTTCGTGATAATTGGTTCCACATTAATTGCCCGTTGAGCAACTAAGTCAACCGTCTTTTGGAAGGTATCACGAGAGTAAGCAATTGTTGAAGTTACCTTAACCCCAGTGTTAGTTAACAGCATTGGGTTAAATTCAATTGGGCGAGCAAAGATTGAAACAATAACCATCGTTCCCCGTGCTCGAGTTGATTGAATTGATTGGATAAAGGTTGGTTGAACCCCAGCAACTTCAAAGGAAACATCAACCCCGTTTGGGACAATTTCATGAATCTTTTCAACAGCGTTAACTTCTCCAGAGTTAATGACGTCTGTTGCTCCCATTTCAAGCGCCTTTTCAAGCCGGCTTTGGGAAAGGTCAGCAACGATAATCTTCCGGGCCCCAGCCGCCTTAGCAGCCGCAACCACTAAACAACCAATTGGACCAGCTCCAAAAACTGCGGTTGTTTCCCCAAACTTAAGGTCCCCTTCTTTAATTGCTTGCACTGCAACCGCCGTTGGTTCAATTGTTGCAGCGAGTTGCAATGGGAAGTCTTTTGGTAATTCATAGATATTGTGCGCAGGTACGTTAACGTGCGCCGCAAATCCCCCATCACAACTTAGACCAATAAAGGAATAGCCGTCATAAACATCAACATCATCAGCCCAGCGTTCATGAGTAATCGTTGGGTTAACCGTTACATGGTCGCCAACTTTAACATCGGCAACATTGTCACCGACTTCTTCAACAACCCCGGCAAATTCGTGACCCATGGTAAGTGGGGCTTCCCCACCAGTTAGTTCATCAACTTTATCAACCGGGATAAAGACTGGTCCTTCTACATATTCATGGAGGTCAGAACCACAGATCCCGGCCCAAGCAACCTTTACCCGCACTTCATCAGCCTTTAATGGCTTAAGTTCAACATCTTCAACGCGAATATCTTTAACACCATGCCATACAGCAGCTTTCATAATGGTCCCTCCTCGTGTAAATAACAATAATAAAACCTTGTGAAATTATGATATCACATCCGTTTTGAAAACGCTAACAATATATTCCTAGAGGAATTTATAAAATTGAACTATCAATCGATCTAAAATATAAAGTTTGTGATTTTTAAATTGTTTTTGATATTTAAAACGATTGGGAACCGGTATGTACATTTATAGATATTCATTTTTTCATGGTTTGTAGCCCATTTGTGGCCCAAAATCTTCATCGATAAAGAACTACACGGATCAAAAAGTAGCAAGGAAAGGAAGCAGTTAAATAAGAAATTAAAAATACAAAGCTGAGAAGAAATCTGTGACCACGTGTCACTGATTTCCCCCTCAGCTTTTTTGTCGTTTTCAATAAATCTTTAATTAGTTGATCTTCCGCTTTGGGTTAAGCAGGTTCATTGGGTCAAACAAGGCCTTGATTTGATGTTGAACGTAATCAACATCTGGTCCTAATTCAACGTTGTTCCATTGGTTCTTTAACATCCCAACTGCATGTTCACCTGAAATGGTTCCACCAAGATCAAGCGCCTTTTTAAACATTTGCCGCAAAACTAATTTAACCGCTTCAGGAGTGTCTGTCACATCCTTGGGCCAGGTTACTGTTGGATGCAAATTTCCATCACCTGCATGTCCTGCAGTGAAGATCTCAACCTTGTTTTCTTCACCAATCTTTTGAATGTAGGCAACTAATTCTGCCATCTTTGAAGTTGGTACTGCCATATCTTCCATTACCGCATTCCGTCCCGTAAAGATTGCCGGGAGCATCGCCTGACGAACCGCAATAATTGCTTCTTGTTCTTTTTTATCCGTCGTTAATTGAACATCACTTGCCTGATACTTTGTCAAAATTTGCTTAATGATCCGCTCACCCTCGGGAGTAATTGAATCAACCCGCAGAATTAAAGCTGCCCCAGACTTGCTTGAATAGTCCGTTCCTTTATAGGCATCAATCGCCTTCAAAGTGTTAGCATCCATTGCTTCAAGCATAGCTGGATAAACCCCTGACATCCGTAATTCAGTAGTTGCTTCGGCTAAAGTTGGCATGTCTTTGAAGAAAGCCAAGCCCATTAATGAATCTCCTAATGGAAGCGGCATTAATTTAACCGTAGCTTCCACAATCACCCCAAGGGTTCCTTCAGAGCCAACAAACAATTGCGTCAAGTCATAACCAAATGCTTGCTTTGTCGTCTTGCCGCCAAGCTTCAAAACTCGACCGTCAGCTAGGACAACCTTTAGCCCAAGGACATTATCCCTAGTTGAACCATAGCGAACTCCACTCAGACCGCCGGCATTTGTAGCTATATTACCACCAATCCCAGACAATGGCTTGGAAGCTGGATCAGGAGCGTAGAAAAGTCCTTGCTTCCGAGCTGCTTCGTCAAGCTTAGCGTTAATTACCCCTGGCTGAACAACCGCATAAGCGTCAGTTTGGTTCAATTCCAAGATTTGATTCATCTTTGCAGTTGAAAGAATAATGGCTCCATCAACTGCATCAGCGCCAACAACGGTTGAAGTAAAGCGGTTTTGAGTCACTACTGGAAGATGGAACTTCCGTGCAGTCGCCATTACTCCTTGAACATCTTCAACTGACTTTGCCTCGACAAAGGCGATCGCTAACCCATGTTGACCAGGCAAGTTTGCACTATAGGATTGCTTTTCCATCGTATCGTGATCAGTTAAAACTTCGCCATTCGTGACATTATCCTTTAAATATGCCAAAATATCAGTTTGATCATAAGCTGAAAATTCTATTGCCATTAAAATTTCCTCCTTACTTTTTATTAGTATTCGTTTACAAGAACGATTATATATCCATAGTTGTAATAAGTAAAGTAACAACTGTGGACTCTCAATAAAAAAAGCCCATCTTTGCAAGACAGACCCACCATCAACTAGTTTTCAAACAACTTGGTATATTCGCCATAGCCTTCCGCGACCAATTGATCTTTAGGAATAAAGCGAAGAGCAGCGGAATTAATGCAGTAACGGAGACCACCCCGATCAAGCGGACCATCCGTAAATACGTGACCTAAATGGGAATTGGCTTGAGGACTTCTAACTTCGGTCCTTTCCATTCCAAATGATTGATCACGATGTTCGCTTAACTTAACAATTGGCTTGGTGAAGGCCGGCCATCCGCAACCTGAATCATACTTATCATGGGAAGAAAAAAGGGGTTCACCACTTACAATGTCGACATAAATCCCTTCTTCAAAGAAGTGGTCATATTTCCCAGTAAAGGGTCTTTCAGTAGCTGCATTTTGGGTGACTTCATATTGAATTGGTTCGAGTTCTTTTAAGCGTTCTTCTTTATCCATTAAATCTTACCTCCACATTAACAATCATGAGTTGCCGGTGCCAGATGTCCAAATTGCTGATTCGTTAAGTCGACAACTTCAACATTATCACACAAGGTTGCAAGTGGTGACTTTAATGGCATTGTAAAGTAGGTTGGCTCAAAGTCTAACTTTATTTTTTCGGCGTATTGAGGCTTTGTGTAACCTTTATAATAGATTTCACCAATATTTGAAGAGAAATGGGCATCAAAATCAGCTGGTAAAGGTTGCGACCCATCTAGAATGACAAGTTTAAAGTTAACATCCAAAGAGCAATTACCAAGATCAGAAAATGGACCAACCCCATCATCAAAATCAAGTACTAATTTTTGACCCGGTTTTAGATACCGGGCTAAACGTTTTTGAGCAGCTGGTGTTACCGTTAATTGCATTTAAATCCCTACTTTCTAACTTAATGGCCCTTATTATACGCTTCCCTTACTTTAAGTAATAAAGATCTGCTCAACAATTGATCAAAATAAAAAGCCCGAGTTTCCCCGAGCCCTTTACTAACAATAATTTGATTTCTAAACCAAAGTTTATTTTAGTGCATGAATAGGTTAGAGTATACAGGCACCAAGATGTCCATTACCAAGGCAATGATAACAACGGCAACTGAAGCCATAGCCCCTTGGATAGAACCAAGTTGAACAGCCTTAGCAGAACCAACCGTGTGTCCGGCAGACCCAAGACCTAAACCAGTACCAACCTTTGGAATTTGCTTAAGGCGAAGAACCTTAAGCAAGAATTCAGCCAAGGCGTAAATTACAACAGCGTTCAAGATACATGCCATCGCAGTAACGGCAGGGTTACCACCGATACCAGCAGCAATTGGCATCGCAACGGCAGTCGTTGCAGCTTGTGGCAACATAGCGGCCGTTGAAGTTGCGGAAAGGCCGAACAGCTTTGATACCATGTGGATCCCGAAGAGGGAAATGAAACCACCAACAAACAATGCGATAATGCAGTCAAGCCAGTACTTCTTGAAGACGTCATTCCGACGGTAAAGCGGAATAGCGAAGGCCATCGTAGCTGGGTTTAAGAACCAGAAGATGATGTCACCACCTGGCTTGTAGTAAGTCAAGTAGATCTTAGCAGTCGTGGTACCAGCAATCTTTGCCCAGCACATCAAGATTAAGATCCCAAGGACCATCCCAACAAGTAAAGGCGTGAAAAGGAAGAAACCATTTGTCTTGTCAAACAGCCACATCCCAATCAAGTAAACAATAAGGGAAATGAAAATCCCAGTAAATGGTAAAGCTAATGCAGCAGCCATGATTTATTCCTCCTCTTCATCAGTTTGACCAGTAATCTTTTGATGAATCTTGATGACTAAGGCACCAACGTAGGCAATGGCAATCAAGATGATGATCGTTGCAAGAATTGAGACGATGATATCTTGAAGACCTTCCTTCTTCATCAAATCCAAACTACCGGCTAATTGAACACCAGATGGCACAAACATGAAGGCAATCAAGCTGATCATGAAGTCCCCAAACTTTTCAACTTGTTCCAACTTGACAATGTGAGTTGCTAACAAGATGTAAAGAATGATCATCCCGATCAAAGGAGTTGGGACAACGAAGCTCTTTGGGAATAAACTGGAAATTAAAGCTGAAACAAAAAGAATGGCCCCAAAAATACCCATTTGAACCAAAATAGGGGCAGCCTTCTTTTCGGGTTGCTTCTTTTCCATAATATTTTCCTCCTCTCAACAAGCGGTCCTGCCCGAGCGAAAATAATAGCAAAAAACTAACCACAGAACCATTTTCCAAACCAAATCAATTTAATTGTTTCGCTCAGATAACAATTATATTATAATCAAGTTTCATTACTTTGCATTAACTTTAGCATAGAACGACCCAAATCAATGGTAAAATGCCCTATTAGCTTGGCGAGTTGCCATAAAATAAAGCAAAATGCCTTCGTCGATTGTTCAACGTTGATCAATCGATGTAAAAAAAGAATGGAAGCAAGTTAATATTCGCTAACCACTCTGTCTTTATAAAGATATAAACTATTGTAATCCCAAGGCAACCTTCAATTTACCAACAAAAGATCGACTAACCGGGACCTTATCACCATTAACCATCGTTAATTCATAGGTATGATTGGTGGCAGGTTGCAATACACTAATCTGGTTCAAGTTAACTACATACGAACGGTGAACTTGTAAAAACTGTTCTCCTGACAATTGCTCGGTTAGGCTTGTTAAGGTCTGGCGACTAACAACCTGCTTTCCATTTATCAAATGGAGATAAACGTTCCCGCTTTGCGCCTCTAAATAACATAACTCTTCTTTTGAAATAACAATGGTGCGATCCTCAGCCATGACTGATAAACGTGGATTTTCCTGTGAACTCAAACGATTGACAGGATCACTAACTTGTTTTTGCCCATGAATTCGTAAAACCCGATCGATCGCTTCTTGGACCCGATCTTCATCAAAGGGCTTTAAAATATAATCTAGGGCATCCGCTTCGAAGGCGTCAAGAGCATATTGATCATAAGCAGTTGCAAAAATCACCGCAGGTTGATCAGACGATCGTTTCCAATGTTTTGCCAAGGCCATCCCATTGCCATCCCCCAATTTGATATCCAAAAATACGAGATCTGGTTTTTCTGCTTCAACAGTGGCATCGGCTTCAACAACCCCATCCGCTTCCAAAACCTCTTCAACAGCCGGATGATCTGCAACTAAGTAATGTAATTCCTCACGAGCAAGGGGCTCATCATCAACGATTAAAACTTTCATGCTTGTTGTTCAGTCCTTTCCTTTTGTTCGTGTGTCTGGTATGGAATCCTCATTTTGACAGTTGTCCCAGTTGGACTACTCTTAATTTCTAAACCTGTATGAGGATCATAAAGGCCATGGAGGCGTTCATTTAGATTTTGAAGAGCTGTGCCACTTCCCTCCTTTGAGGCAACTACCTTTTTTCCTAGTTCCGGTAATTTATCGGGATCAATTCCCTGACCATTATCAGCAACCGAAATTTCAAGTTCAGTCTCACGTTGCTGAATGGTGACCTTCACCCGATTCCCCTCTTTTCGTTGCCCAAAGGCATGACGTAAGGCATTTTCAACTAAGACCTGAATTGAAAACGGCGGAATCAAGGCCGCTGCTGGATAATCAGAAAAGGTTACCTGATATTTTCCAGGAAAGCGAGCCTGGGCTAGGGTTAAATAAGCCTGGACATGTTCATATTCTTGAGCAAGCGGAATTAACGTTTCTCGAGCTCCCATTAGATTATCCCGGAAATAGGTACTTAGCGACAGAAGTAATTTCCGCGCCTCCTTTGGGTCCCGTCGCATGACTGCCATAATCGTATTAATGGCGTTAAAAAAGAAATGCGGATTGACTTGGGACTGCAGGGACTTAATTTCAACATCCCGGAGTAATTCACTTTGGTAACTCGCCTTTCCCAACATAATTTGGGTTGATAAGATTTGACCAATCCCCGTTCCAAGCTGAATCTCCACCGGAGTTAGGCGCCACCGCTGGGTATAGTAAAGTTTAAGGGTTCCAATGATTTCATCCCCTAAACTCAACGGAATGATAACTGCTGAGTTTAAAGGACAATCTGGATTTTTACACCCAATCCGTTCTTCAGTATTGGCAACTTCCACAATTCCTTCCGTCATCGCCTCAATACTAATGTCGGTGGTTAATTTCTGATCAACCAAATGATGATCACTCCCCGCCCCTTCAAACGCTAATATCCGGCGGCGATCGGTAATACTAACCGCATCAAAACTAGTATATTGGTAGATCAAATGAACTGCGGTTTGGGCAGCTTCAGCGGTAAAACCCTTTTGAAAAACTGGTAAGGTACTAAGCGCGAGGTTCAAGACCGTCCGCGTTTGGGCAGCTTGAGCAGCTAATTCTTGTTGAAAAAAGAAGCGAATAATCATCAAAAAGACGGTCGTCCCAATTGACGAAATTAAAATCATTGGCAAGGCAATGAACTTTACCAGGGTCCACCCCATTGGACTACATAAAAGAACAAAGGACATCTGAATACATTCCATTATCAATCCAATAAAGAAGCCATTACGCGCTCGTAGGGGTGAAAAACGTTGTTGACGTTGATCATAAAACAGGCCAGAAATAACACCAATAATAAAAGAGCTTGGAATATAAAATAACGCCTCCGGGCTAAAGCCTTCTTGGAGGGCCCGAAAGCCCCCTGCCGTTAAACCGACTGCTCCCCCAACATAAGGTCCACCGACAATCCCAGCGACGGTAACGGTAATAACACGAACGTTGGCAACTGAATAGCCATGTGGAATTGTGACCAATAGGGTCCGGCGAATAATTTCATTACTCGGCGAAATTAAAACCCCGATCATGTTTGAGAGAATCGCAAAAGAAGCAAAGATCACGTATAAACCAATCTTATTTCGCCAATTCAAGTTCAACAACATCCGGCGAAAAAGCGGAATATTAACCAGGACAAAAGCTAATAGAATTACTAATCCGACTTGTTCAGCGACTAAAATTGCAAGGTTCATCATTTTTCTAATCTCACAAAAAAGCGGTAAGTGAGAAATTCAATCCCCACTCACCGCTCTCTTCATTTTAGTATTAAATTACGCTTAGCCTAATGCTTCCGTCAATGGTGGAACCACTTGCTTCTTCCGGGAAACTACACCTGGTAAGTTAATCCGGTGGTTAGCGTTCAATTCCTTACCAAAGGCTTGGGCAACCTTATCGGTATCCTTACCTAATACTAAGAGGTCAGAGTCACTGTTAAGAATGTTAGTAACAATCAAAACAAAGGTGTCATAACCATTAGCATCCATTAAGGACTGCATTGCTTTTTCAAGGTCAGCTTGGCGAGCGAAGACATCGTTTAAGTCAACGGTGTTTACTTGACCAATTCGGATAGTCAAATCACCCATTTCAAAGGACTTAGCATCCCCATCAACAATGTCATTGTCGGACTTAGCAGCGAGGTTCGTCCCGGCCTTCAACATTTCCAAACCGTATTCTTCGTAGTTTACGTCAGCCAACTTAGCCAAAGCGTAAACCGCTTCCTTATCGTGGTCAGTCGTCGTTGGAGACTTCAAAAGTAAGGTATCAGAAATGATTGCTGAAAGCATCATCCCAGCTAAGTTAGCAGGAATGTCAATGTGCTTTTCCATAAACATTTCGTAGAGAACCGTACTTACACAACCATATGGCCGAACGTTCATGTAAACCGGTGCTGACGTGTTAAAGCCATTGATCCGGTGGTGGTCAATAACGTGGGTCACTTGAACCTTATCGATGTCGGAAACACTTTGTTGTGGTTCGTTATGGTCAACTAACATTACCTTTTCAACTTCATTAGCTGCAGTGGTAATAACCCGTGGAGCAGCCACATCAAAAGCCTTTAAAGCATACTTAGTTTCATCATTTACTTCGCCCAAAGCAACGGCTTCAGTTTCGAAGCCAAGTTGGTTTTGGTAGTAAGAGTAAGCCATTGCCGCAGCAATCGTATCTGTATCTGGCTTTTGGTGACCGAAGACTAATTCTTTACTCATTTTGCGGATTCCTCCTCCAATTTTGGTGCGTTTTGCACTCGATACTTTAATGATATCACGAGCTTGCCTTATTCAACAGGGGCTAATCAAAAAAATTAAGCGGTTAAACCAAACTCTCTTCGCCTTGAGCAACCACTTGCTTAAATTGAAGCCGTACCGGTTGACCCTGACTTTCGTCATCAATGACAAAGCTTCCGTTTGACTTAGCTGAGCCAAGATGATGTTCAGCAACTTGGACGTCCTGAATAACCGGGCGGTTGGTAATAATTTCAAGGGAGCCAGTAAAATCAGCTGAATAAGCTAAGAAGTCGATGACTAAGTGGGCATTCTTCAACCGATGAAGAATTAAGTTCCCACGTCTTGCTCGGGTACCAATTTCAAGCTCGCTAACGGCCATTGCCTTGTATGCTCCTCGTTGGGTTACAATGGCTAAGCGAGAATCATTATTAACTAGGGCAATGTTAGCCAGCAAATCGTTGTCCTTCAAGTTAATTGCTCGAACTCCAGCTGTCCTAGTACTTTGCATTGGCACTTCATCAACGGCAAAGCGCAAAGCATACCCGGTTTGACTAATTGCAACGATACTTTGGTTAGCATAGGTTGGATCATCGTAGATTGCATTTACCAACCGGTCAGCATCAGAATGAAGCTTCATGACCTGACTTGCATGACTCTTATAACGAGATCCCGGAACGATTTCTTTGAAGGCTGTCCGCTTGATTTGACCATCACTCGAAGCCAAAATTATCGTTCCTGCTTGCTTCAAACTATCGAAGAGCATGGCGCTAACAATTTCTTCATCATCTTGGAGGCCAATTGTTTGTGAAAGGTGTTCCCCGGTTTCTTTCCACTTGGCATCAAAAAGCTCATGAACCGGCCGGTAAATCAAGTGCCCATGACTTGTGAAAACAAAGAGATGAGCTAAGGTATTAGTCTGTTGGATCAACAGCGGGTAGTCGTCCTCTTTTAAGCCATTTTCTTCTAGCGGTGAAGCATTAAAACTTCGAAGACTGGTCCGCTTGATGTAACCAGCAGCCGAAACCAGTATAATCACATCTTCATCGGCAACCGTGACCTTAGTATCAACCGTCAGCTTTTCAACATGGGCTTCAATTTGGGTCCGCCGCGGCGTTGCAAATTCTTTTTTAACGGTCCGCAATTCTTGACGAAGGACCTTATTAAGTTCTTTGGCATCAGTAAGAATCAAATGATATTCAGCCAATGATTGCCTTAAGCGATCAGCTTCATCATTCAAGGCGGTCACATCGGTATTAGTCAACCGATATAATTGCAAAGCTACAATTGCACTGGCTTGAGTATCAGTAAAGTCATACTCTTTAACTAAATTAGCTTGGGCATCGGCTTTGTTTTTACTTGACCGGATAGTTTTAATTACTTGATCAAGAATTGAAAGGGCCTTGATTAAGCCTTCAACAATGTGTAAACGTTCTCGGGCCTTTTTTTGCTTATATTCGGTTCGCTTAGTAATTACTGATTGTTGGAAAGCCAGGTAAGAACTTAGGTAATGCTTCAAACCAACCCGAACTGGGCGGTGATCATCAATTGCAACCATGTTGAAGTTGTAATTGATTTGCAGATCGGTATTCATCAATAAGTAATTCAGAATCCCGGTTGCATCCGCATTTTTCTTTAATTCAATGGCAATCCGTAACCCGCTTCGGTCAGTTTCATCCCGAGCGTCAGCAATTCCCTCAACCTTCTTCGCTAACCGCAAATCGTTAATTCGTTTAACTAGTTGAGCTTTATTTACTTCATATGGGATTTCGGTTACGACAATTTGTTGGCGACCACCCCGCAATTCTTCAATTGCTGTCTTGGCCCGGACAACAATTCGTCCCCGACCAGTTTCATAGGCTTTTCGAATGCCCTCAATTCCTTGAACAATCCCACCAGTTGGGAAATCCGGTCCTGGAACGAATTCCATCAAATCAGCCGTTGTGGCTTGAGGATGATTTAATAAGTAAATTAAGGCGTCAATCAGTTCTCCAAGATTGTGGGGTGGAATTTCGGTGGCATACCCCGCTGAAATCCCAGTTGCCCCATTAACGAACAAGTTTGGCATTCGTGCGGGTAAGACGATTGGTTCTTTTTCCGTATCGTCAAAGTTCAAGGTCATCGGCACGGTGCCTTTATCAATATCTTGCAACATCAAGTTACTGATTTTGCTCAACCGGGCTTCGGTATATCGCATCGCAGCCGCAGGGTCTCCATCCATCGAACCATTATTCCCGTGCATCTCAATCAGTGGTTCCCGTAACTTCCAGTCCTGGCTTAACCGAACTAGGGCTTCGTAAATTGACGAATCCCCATGGGGATGGAAATTACCCATGACGTTCCCAACTGACTTAGCTGATTTCCGGAAGCCCTTATCAAAAGTATTGCCATCCTTATTCATAGCAAAAAGGATGCGCCGCTGAACTGGCTTTAAACCATCACGAATATCCGGAAGGGCCCGTTCCTGAATAATTGACTTTGAATAGCGACCAAAACGATCGCCCATCAAATCTTCTAATGTGCGTTCTTCGATTCGTGTTTCCACAAGCTACTTCCTTTCTACTTTTTCCCCAATCCTTGGGCTTCGACTAATTGGTCAGAGGCTTGATCATCAGCAACCGTAAATTGAACATTGTCTTCAATCCATTCTCGCCGCGGTTCAACCTTATTTCCCATCAAAGTTGTCACCCGTTTTTCAGCCAAGGCTGCGTCTTCGATCCGCACCCGAATCAAAGTCCGAGTTTCTGGATTCATGGTTGTCTCCCAAAGCTGATCGGCATTCATTTCACCAAGTCCCTTAAACCGTTGAAGGGAGCCACCACGGTGATGCTTAGTTAACTGGGTTAATTCTTCATTTGTCCAAGCATATTCAACCTTGGTCTTAGCCCCCCGACCAGATTGATAACGGTATAGTGGTGGCAAGGCAATATAAATTTTGCCAGCTTCAATCATTGACCGCATGTACTTGTAGAAGAAGGTTAACAATAGAATCTGAATGTGGGCACCGTCATCATCGGCATCAGTCATAATAATGATCTTATCGTAATTTGAATCTGAAACATCAAAATCACTCCCGGCACCAGCACCAACCGTATAAATGATCGTATTCAGTTCTTCATTCTTCAAAACATCATCTAACTTGGCCTTTTCGGTATTCAAGACTTTCCCCCGAAGCGGTAAAATCGCTTGGAACTTCCGATCGCGACCTTGCTTAGCACTCCCACCAGCTGAATCACCTTCGACTAAGAAAAGCTCGTTTTTCTTGGCGTTCTTTGATTGGGCAGGGGTTAATTTCCCGGATAAGTTTCGTTCTTTTTTACTCCGCCGCTTTCCATTTCGCGAAAGGTCCCGGGCTTTGCGGGCTGCTTCCCGAGCTTGCCGAGCCTTGATTGCCTTTTTAATTAACTCTTGGGCAAACTCACCCTTTTCCATTAAGGCATAACCCAATTGTTCGCTAACAACGGCATCAACAATCTTCCGGGCCTCTGGAGTACCGAGTTTTCCTTTAGTTTGCCCTTCAAATTGCAAGAGCCGTTCCGGCACTCGGACAGAAATAACTGCCGTTAAGCCTTCCCGGACGTCGCTCCCCTCAAGGTTTTTATCCTTTTCCTTCAATAAATTAACTTTCCGGGCAAACTCATTAAAAGATTTCGTCCAGGCACTCCGAAAACCAGCTTCGTGGGTCCCACCACCTGGCGTCCGTACATTGTTAACAAAGGAAAGAATATTCTCGGTATAGCCGTCATTATATTGCGCTGCAACATCAACTTCAACGCCATCAACTTTCCCACTAAAGGCAAGGACTTGGCCCAAAGTATCTTTTCCTTCGTTTAGGTACGTAACGAAGTCTTCAAGGCCACGTTCATATTGGAAGGTTTCTGAGCGTTCTTGACCTTCCCGCTTATCAGTTAAGGTCAACTTCACCCCTTTGAGTAAAAAGGCTGCTTCCCGGAGGCGAATTGCAATAGTGTTGTAATCATAAACCGTTGTCGTAAAAATCGTTGGGTCCGGCTTAAAAGTAACTGTGGTCCCATTTCCTTCACGAGTTTTACCAACTTTTTCAAGCGTTCCGACTGGTTGACCACCATCTTTAAACTTTTCTCGGTACCGGACGTGGTCTCGGACAATGGTTAAGGTCAATGATGTTGAAAGGGCGTTTACAACCGAAGCCCCCACCCCGTGGAGCCCACCAGAGGTTTTATAACCGTCAGCTTGCCCAAACTTCCCACCAGCGTGCAAGACCGTCATGATAACTTCAGGCGTCGGTTTACCACTTGGGTGCATTCCAACTGGCATTCCCCGTCCATGGTCTTGAACCGTAATCGAGTTATCCTTTTCAATCGTGACTGCAATCTCATCTCCGAAGCCAGATAAAGCTTCATCGACGGCATTGTCTAAAATTTCATAGACCAAGTGATGAAGTCCATGCGTATCAGTTGAACCGATATACATACCGGGCCGTTTACGGACCGCTTCTAAGCCCTTTAAAATTTTAATTGAGGACTCATCGTATTTTTGTGTTGCCATAAAAGTCAACTTCCTGCTATATAAAATGTGAACAAATATAATCACGAATTATATTTGAGAAAGAATTATATAGTTTTCCTTTCCTAATTTTATTTACTACCGTCAACACTAGTATTCTCATATCCCAACACGGGGGTAATGACAGTGACTAGCTCTTGTAGCTTTAGGGTGTAGCCCATCCCGTTAATTTTCTATATCAATGCAAGTAAATTCATCACTGCGTTTTCATCCCGATCCATCACCGCACCACACTCATAACAAATATATTCATTATGTTTAGTTTGGTGTAGCTTATTGCCATCAAGACCAACTTTATCTGTGCCAGTCTTGATAAAGCCACATTGAGAACACCGTTGGGTGCTAGGATAGAATTGATCTGCCAATCGTAATTCTTTACCATACCATTGGCATTTATAAGTTAAAACCTGTCTGAAATAACCAAACAACGACCGTTGTAAACCTTTAGACGCAACATGACTCATCTGCATTTGTTTCACCGCTAAATCTTCAATCATGATTTTGTCATAAGCGGTAACTAGCTTAGTGGTAAACTTTTGAATAATATCATGCTGAATGTTGGCAACGCGCCGATAATCACGCTGTAACTTGGCTCTCGTCTTAACGTAATTATTCGATTGAATTGCTTTCTTTCCATTGACAGTGCGCTTTCTAGCTAACTGACGTTGATAATGCCTAATGCGCTTATAGAGCTTCTTTAAATGATCGGGTAGAGTATTAACCTTACCTTCGGTATAGTTAAAATGACCGACGTTAATATCAACCGCTGTTTTATTGCTCGTTCTATCTTTCTTAGCTATTTCAACTTCAAAAGGTAGACTAGCCCAGTATTTACCGTTTTCACGGTAAATAGATACTACTTTCAGCTCGCCATCTAAAGTTTTAGCACCTTTAATTCTAATGTCATGCCATACTTTAACCCCACGTGGTTTATCTAGACGTAACTTGCCGTTGACAATCTTTGCTCTATCGGTTTTGAAGCCTTGCCTAGGAGCTTTCTTAGATTTGAAATGCGGTTTACCCCAGTCTGGTTGAGCTTTATCAAAGAAATTTTTCCACGCTTTGCCTAAATCGGAAATCACAAGTTGTAAACATCGAGCCGATAACTGATACTGCCAATCGGCTTTATTTGCAACTAATTCATTTCGTACTTTGCGTTCACTAGGACGCAATTTTTTATCATCTAAAATCAAGGAACTATCATACATATCATTCCACAACGCCAAGCCTTGATTCCAACAATAGCGACGATAATCACATAGATCATCAAGAACTTTCCTCATGGTTTGATTTGGATAAAGCCTTACCTTTTGAACTCGGATCATTTTTTTCACCATCTTTCAAAGACTTGTCATCTACTAATTTTCGCAAACCATATAGACGACAAGAGAATACATGAATAATACTTGCTAAATCATCTACTAATTCTTGATTAGGACTTGTATCTGGGTTATTTATAACTACGATTATTGTGCCGTGTTGTTGGCATAGTTGTTCAAACCAGTCATATCCGAAACAAACAAAACGATCCTTATAAGTAAGGTAAATTGTCTCAATTTTGTTATCTATTACTTCTTGTAGTAATTGATTCCATTTCTTACGCTTATAATTCAATTCACTGCCAATATCGGTTATAACTTCATCAAGAATTACACCTTTGGCATTCGCAAACTGACGAATAAAGGCAATTCGATCTTTCAAGTCGTCCTTTTGACCGTAGGTGGAAACCCTAGCATAGGCTACCGTTTTACGATCCTGTACATTTTTGGACATCCCAATATATTGTAAGTATTGCTCTTCTGTATAATATCTTCGATTGGTGGGAGTGCGATGAGCTTTTAGAATCCCTTTATTATCCCAACGCTGGAGAGTTAACACTGTAGACCCTAATTTTTCAGCCATATCTTTTGGTTTTAATACTTTAGACATAATACTCGCCCCACATTCTTCTTTCTACGAATATTACATCACTTTTGATTACGATTGACTATATTTCATTCGACTGTTAATTACCTCCTCTAAGTTTGCCGTCAACTACCATATCATTTAATGGCAAACTATAAAATAACAATTACTAGGATACGCAAAAACGTCACTGATTGCAAACTAAAATCAAACATTTGTGCCCTGCTGGTCAGTTTTCGCAAAGCGTGGTATATTAACAAGGCATCTAAAAAAGGAGTTTGGGAATGCTAATTATTTTAATGATTATTATTGCTTACCTACTTGGTTCAATTCCATCCGGACTTTGGATCGGTAAGATTTTTTATCATAAAGATATTACCAAAGAAGGAAGCGGCAATATTGGAACTACTAATACCTTCCGGGTGTTAGGATTTAAAGCCGGCGTTGTGGTCCTCTTCATGGATATCCTTAAAGGAACGCTCGCTGCTAGCCAACCATATCTTTTTCACCAAAGCCATGTTAACCCACTTTTAATCGGGTTATTTGCTTCGGTTGGCCACGCCGTTTCAATTTTTGATCACTTCCATGGTGGGAAAGCAGTTGCAACGAGTGCCGGAATCCTTCTCGCTTATAATCCAGGATTATTTGTGATTGCTGCCTCTACCTTTGTCGGCGTCTTGTTAATCACTTCGATGGCAAGTATGGCAAGTATGATTGGGATGACGACCATCTTTGTAATTGCGATTTATATTCAAGATTGGATTTTGGCAACTGTTGCTGGAATCTTAACGGTTGCGGTTTTCTATTTACACCGGTCAAATATTGTCCGGATTATCCATGGTAAAGAATCGTTGGTCCATTTTGGGTTAGTATATCACCTAACAAAAAAGAAACCGACTAAGGAATAACTAGTTTCTTCCAATCGTCAGTTTCTGAGCTTATAACATCAATAAAAAGGCTGTGAAGAAATTTGACTTTCTTCACAGCCTTTTTACGTTTACATTAAAAAACTTCAACTTGATATTGATGGTGACGCTTTAAACCAGGTGCCAATCGCATGATTTCTGCTTTATTTTCTAATTCACCAGTACTCGTTAGAGAATCAGCAATCCCCCACCAACTTTCCAAACAAACGAATTTTCCTTGAGCGGGATAAGATGACCAAATTGCCACAAATGGTGCATTCGGTTGGATCAGCTGAACTCCATGACCATCAGCTTCTTTTAAGGTCACCGTTACTCCTTGACGTTCAGTCGCCAAGATGATGGCATCATTTTTGAATAAATCACGGTTTAGCTTTAATGGTTGGGTAAAATCTTGATTATCCCAATGTACGAGATCGCTAAAAGGTCCATCCAACTTAACCCGACCGTAGTGCTCTGCCGGACTAACTGACAAACTTGTTTCTTCAAGGTTTGCAATATTAAAACCCGGGTGAGCTCCGAGAGAATACAGTAACGTTTGCTCATCACTCGGATTTTTGACTTGATAGTCAACCGCAAGGCGCTTTCCTTGAAGTGAATAAGTAACTTCAAGGGCAAAAGCAAATGGGTAATGCTCCCGGGTTACAGGACTATCTTTTAGTTGCAAAGTAACTTTAGTTTCTGAAGCCTTTACAACCATAAATTCCATATCCCGGGCAAAGCCATGCTGTTTTTGATCAAATTGTTGACCGGAAAAAGTATATTGATTATTTTTTAATCGGCCAACAAAGGGAAAGAGAACTGGAGCTTTGCGGTTCCAACTAGCAGGATCAGCCTGCCAAAGATATTCACGTTGACCATCAGAAATACTTTGTAATTCAGCACCATGTTCAGCAATTTTTACATGTAGTTGATCATTTTGTAATTCAATCATCTTTTCACTTCCGTTCTACTTTTGGACTGGTTCTTCATAGTCACCGTTTGAACAAACAATTTGTTTGCCACCTTTTACCTTCTTTTCGACTAAGAAATGACCATCTTTTGGACAATCACGGCCAACAGGCTTATCCCATGAAACAAAGTCACACTCTGGATAACGAGAGCAACCATAGAAAACCCGGTTCTTCTTTGATTTCCGTTCAACCACCGTTCCTTGGTGGCAAATCGGACAGGTAATCCCTATATCCTTAACAATCGTTTGAGTATTTCGGCAATCAGGAAAACGTGAGCAAGCATAGAATTTACCATACCGACTCATCTTAACGACCATTGGGGCCCCGCAGATGTCACAGTTAATTCCGGCCAGTTGATCCTTCATTTCAATTTTTGCAACCTGCTCTTCAGCCGTTTTAACTTCTTTTTCGAATGGCCGGAAAAAGTCATCAACCACTTTGACCCATTGTTTCTTTCCTTCTTCGATTTGGTCAAGATCGCCTTCAACTTCAGCAGTAAACTTGACGTTTACGATTTCTGGGAATTGATCAACAATAATCCGGTTAACAATTTCCCCTAATTCAGTTGGTTCAAAGTGGCGGGCTTCCAAGCGAACATAATACCGACGTTGAATTGTATCCAGCGTCGGCGCATACGTTGACGGTCGCCCAACCCCATTTTCTTCCAAGGTTTTGACTAAGGCTGCTTCAGTGTACCGCGCCGGCGGTTGGGTGAAGTGTTGAGCTGGATTATCACCAACCAATTGAACTGCATCCCCAACGGCCAATTCTGGCAATAAGTTATCCTTTTCTTGCCCCCGCTTATAAACTTTGGTAAACCCAGGGAACTTAACTTTTGAACCATTTGCCCGGAAATTAACCCCATTTTGGGTCAAGGTTGCGGCCACCGTGTCAATCACTTGCGGTGTCATTTGACTAGCAACAAACCGACTCCAGATCAAGTTATAAAGCTTGTACTGATCATTCGTCAGGTATTTTTTCAGCTTTGCCGGTGTCCGAAAGACTGAAGTTGGCCGGATCGCTTCGTGCGCATCCTGGGCTCCTTCTTGAAGTTTTCCTTTGACGGGCTTTGTTGCCGCATAATTTGCCCCATATTCGTCGTGAATGAATTGTGAGGCCTCATGCTTAGCAATTGCAGCAATCCGGGTCGAGTCAGTCCGCATATAGGTAATTAAACCAACGGCGGCTCCTTCGCCAATGTTAATTCCTTCATATAACTGTTGAGCTGCCATCATGGTCTTCCGAGTCCGGAAGTTTAACCGCCGGTTGGCGTCCTGTTGCATCGTTGAAGTCGTAAATGGTGGTTGGGGTTGGCGTTTTCGCTCCTTCTTTGTTACATCAGCAACTTCAAACGGTTGTTTACGATTAATTAAAGCTAAAACTTTCTTTACAGCGGCTTGGTTAGAAAGTTTTTCTTTCTTCCCATTCAAGCCATAGAAAGCAGCTTCAAATTCGTCCTTTCCCTTTCGAAAGGTCCCGTCAATTGTCCAGTACTCTTCTGGCTTAAAGTTACGAATTTCTTCTTCGCGTTTAATAATTAGGTTAAGGGCAACTGATTGTACCCGACCAGCTGAGAGCCCCTTCTTAACCTTTTTCCAGAGAATTGGCGAAATTGAGTAACCAACTAAACGGTCTAACACCCGCCGCGCTTGCTGAGCATCAACTAAGTCCATATTAATGGTCCGCGGTTCCTTAAAGGCTTCCTTGACTGCGTCCTTTGTAATTTCGTGGAAAGTAACCCGGTTCTTTTCGGCTGGATCCATCTTTAAAAGGTTCGCAACATGCCAAGCAATTGCTTCCCCTTCCCGGTCCGGGTCAGATGCCAAATAAACAGCTTTGGCTTGTTTGGCATCCTTCCGTAATTCTTTAATCACGTCACCTTTCCCGCGAATTGAAATGTAGTCCGGTTGATAATTATTTTCAACATCAACCCCCATCCGACTTTTCGGAAGGTCACGAACATGACCAAGACTAGCCACCACTTTATAAGTGCGCCCAAGATACTTGCCGATTGTTTTCGCTTTTGAAGGCGATTCCACAATCACAAGCTTCTTTTTATTAGTCGTTGTTCGTTTTCTAGTATTTTTCTTTTTAGTTGTTGTCGTTTTAGTTGCCAAATCATCGGCTCCTATCATTATTATTTGCTGTTTAACTTCTCCAATTATTATTAAAGCAAGAAGTTAAAAGTGTCAAGAGCGATGTTTTTACAGCAACCAGTTTCTAAAAGGAAAATCCCTATTTTTCAGCGATTGGTGTGGCTAATTCTTCTAAGATATCGTTGCTTGATAATGCTGACCGGGCACCAGCAGCAATTAATTGATTACAACCAGCTGAATATGACATTGTAACTAATCCTGGAACCGCCAAAACATTCCGATTTTCTTGCAAGGCAAGATTAGCGGTAATCAAGCTACCGCTCTTTTCTTTTGCCATCAAAACCAAGCAAGCTGTACAGAGGCCAGCAATGATTCGGTTTCTTTCTGGGAAATGGTAAGGAAGGGGGGCGCTACCAAGAGGATATTCCGTAATGAGGACCCCTTTTTCGGCAACTAAGCGTTGTAGTTTCTGGTTCTCCGCTGGGTAAACCTTATCCAAGCCCGTTCCGATCACCCCAATTGGCTTTCCATTATTTTCCAAGGTAAATTGATGAGCAATCGTGTCCATCCCCTTAGCTAAACCACTAACGATCGGGTAACCTTGGTTGACAATCTCTGGAAGTAATAAATCGGATGCCATCCGACCATACTGAATTTGCTTCCGGGCCCCAACGACTGCTAAGCTCCGTTTCTTCAACAAGTTAATATCACCTTGGTAATATAAAACCAACGGTGGATGCGCAATCTCTTTTAACTGCTCTGGGTATTCATCATCAAGAAGACAGATACTTGGTACTTTTGCGTTTACAGCCAACTGTTGATCCAATTCGTTTCCGTAGAAATTAGCAATTAAGTCTGCTGTATGGTCCATATTAAGGCCAACTTCACTTGCTAAAACAGCTAAGTCATCATAGCGTTGACTATCTTGAGCCGCTGTCCAGATTGCTCCCTTAGTAACCAGACCAATGCCCCGAACTAAACTTAATCGATATAAAAATTCACGTGCTTCCATTAATTTTTTCCTCCTAATTTTTGCCTTCTAAATATATATACGTAAAAATTCGCTTAAAATTAGTGGCACGCTTAAATTTTTGGGGGCTTTTTTAAAGCAAAAATGCCTAAACCGCGACATAACAACGTTTTCGGACGGTCTAGACATTTGAACTATTTTTGATATTTTGGGACTGGGTTAAAAGTTAAGCGGTGAATTGCACATGGCCCTTGTTCTTTCAAACCAGCTAAATGTTTTGCTGTTCCATATCCCATATTTTCTTCAAAACCATATCCAGGATAGAGCTGAGCATATTCCGCCATAAGGTGATCCCGGTATTCTTTGGCTACAATACTTGCAGCCGCAACACTAATACTTTTTTGGTCCCCTTTAATAAGGGTAGTCTGCGGAATCGGAATTGACAGGGGAACCGCATCGACAATCAAATGAGTTGGTTGATGGACCATCGTCGCTACCGCTCGAATCATTGCTTCCTGGGTGGCTCGGTAAATGTTAACCTCATCAATGCGGTGAGCCGAATTAACTGCAACGCTAACTTCGAGCGCCTCATCAACGATATGCAAATACAACTCTTCCCTTTCTTTTCGAGTCAGTTGCTTAGAATCGGTCACCCCGATTAAATCAAAATCCGGTTTTAGAATCACCGCGCAAGTTACCACGGGGCCTGCCAGTGGTCCCCGGCCAACCTCATCAATTCCGGCCACATATTGATGACCAGCCTGCCACAAGGCCCGTTCAAAACGGAAACGTTTCCCAAAGGCTTGTTTGGCCTCAGCTAAACGAACCAGTTGTTTCTCCCTTTGTTTAATGGCACTTTGGACCCCCTTCCGCGGATCGCTTCTCAACCCAATCACATATGGATCAGCCATTGAAGTAATCGTCTTTAATTCCGCCTTAATTTCAGCAATCGACTGCTTACTCATTGATCCCCTCCGCATTTAAATCGGCTGGTTTCTCAAGAGAAATCAAGCCTAATTTACCTTTCCGAAGATCGAAAATTAACCGTTCACTCGCCCGGTCATAATCATCCCGGAAGCCAAGTTTTTGGGTGATAATAAGTAATAATTCTGGATTCGGTTGGGCTAAGTCATCATCTGAGAGCCGATAGCGATTTTTTATTTCCAGTGGCCGAGCTTTTTTAAGATACGCTAAGGCAAAAAGCGCAACATCGTCCTTTGGATAGAGACTATCCTTGATTGCTCCGGAAAGCGCGAGCATCGTGCCTTGCTTTTGACTTGCAAATTTTGGCCACAAAACACCTGGCGTATCTAGGAGTTCCAATTCTGATGAAGAGCGTAACCATTGTTGACCAGTTGTTACCCCGGGACGGTTACCAGTCTGAGCCACATTTCTCTTAACTAAATGATTAAGCAGGGTTGATTTCCCTACATTGGGAACCCCAACACACATTGCTCGGATCGCCCGCTTTTTCATCCCCTTATCCGCTTCTGCCGCCAATTGACCTTGCAAAATTTCTTTTGCCGCATTCGTGACCTTCTTGGCAACTTGACGTTCACGAGAATCAAGCGCTAAGACAACTTGCCCTCGCTTGGCAAAAAAGTTTTGCCATTGGGCCACTACTTTAGGGTCAGCCAAATCCGTCTTGGTCATAATTAGCAAACGTGGTTTATCTCCAGCCAAGCGATGAACTTCTGGATTTTGGGATGAATAAGGTACTCGAGCATCAACCAATTCAAAGACAATATCAACTAAAGGCAATTGCTCCTTAATTTGACGTAAGGCTTTTGCCATGTGACCAGGAAACCATTGAATAACAGCCATTTCAAACCTCCTAATTCATTTTTTCAAGATAACGTTGCCAAGCAGTATCAAAAATCGTCATCGTTGGCAAGTAATCAGCATTTTCTTCTAGGTAGTGGGAAATTTCATCGAAATCTTGAGATTGTTTTGGAAAAGCTGAGTCAAAAAAAGCATTGTTAGCGAATTGCTCAACTTCATCCGCCCCTGACGGATTACGCTGAGTCATTAAAAAATGATAAAAACTTTCGCGATACATTAATTTTCCCCTTTTGGAATTGTAATCCGGAAAACAAATTTTCCTTCTTGCATCTTAAGTTGTTGAGCCGCGTACCGCACACTTTGGTGACGGCTATAACGGTTCAAATCAAGTAAAATCGTTTGCTTCCTTTGGTTAATTGCAACCCATTTTGGTAAATCATAATTCTTTTTAACATAGGCCAGGACAAACTTCAGCGGTAAATTTAAGCGGCCGACAGTTAATCCCTTTGCTTTTAGCAAAATATTCCCGGCCGCGGTTTTTTCGGGCACAAAATTCATCGCAAATTGTACCTTTGCCCCGAGAACTTTGGTTGTTCCAATTACCGTGGCGTACTTTGGTCCCACCACAAAGCGATACTTAATCTGACTATTTTTCAAAAATCGGTTTAGGTAATTGGCCGAAAGCGCATTTACTTGATCGCGGTTCATTGTAATGTCTAAAGTCGGATCTTTAGTTACTGGAGCTTTCATCTCCGTTGGGATAGTCGTTGGTGCGATTGCTTTCACATAAAGGCTACCTAAACTAACGCCAATTACAGCTAATAGTACAAAAAAAGCTACTTTCCACTTATTCATTAATTACTTCTCCTGATACATAAAATGATTATGTTTTAACATCTTTTCATAGAGGGCATTAGTCATCAACCGGTAGCCAGCATGATTGGGGTGAAAATTATCAGCGGTTGAAATGTAGTGATTGAGATTCTTCCCTTTTCCATCCATAATCTTCACCACTTCCGCTTGACTAATTGAACTCCGGTTGGCTTGATTAGCCGCGTCCACAAGCTTTTGGCGACTAGCTTTGGTTTGATACTGACCATATGACAATCGATGATTTATATCGACAAAATAAGTTTGGGGGTACTTAGCAAGCGTCGTTTTCGTAATTTGATTCCATTTTGTAATCGAATCATTAATCGCCGTTACTGTTGGAAAATAGGTGTAAACCGAATCATAAATACTAAAGACAAATAATGGTGCCTTCGGATTGTTTTGACGAATTGTCTTAAGTAATTTAATTAGTTTAGTCTGATAAGTATCGCCGGCTTGATTAATAGCAGTTTGTAACTTTGGTTGGGAATTTACCAACAATTCTTTTTCTAAACTCTGCAGTAAATCATTGCCGCCGACGGTCATCACAATTACGTCAGCCTGCTTTAAATCCTTTTGAAATTGGGCCTGCTGGTCTAGGCGACGTAAAACCTGATCGGAACGATCACCGCTTACCCCATAATTACTTGTCAAGATTTGGTCATGAAGATGGTTTTGTAGGCGCGTCTTGATTTGACCAACATAGCCACCATTATTTTGTTGATCCCCAACGCCATAGGTTAAAGAATCCCCCAACGCCACCAAACGAATGGTCTTTTTAGGAACTCGAGGTGCTGGCTTTGAATTGGTTTGCTGACTACATGCCGTTAACATTCCTAGGCTACCTATGATCATTAAAATAATTAGCCACCATCGCTTCTTCACCACTAATCACCCCTTCGCATTCATAATAGCTTTTATTTTAACATAAGTCGTTGCAAAAACTAAAGCCGCCCTTAATTAGGATCGCTCCTAACCACGAACGGCTTTTAAAAAAATACGTTAGTCTTCAGTATAGTAGAGTAAGCAACAAGCTCCCATCCCGGTGTGGGTTGCAATAATCGGCACCGTTTCCCGGACTACGACTGGAACATTCGGGAATAATTCTTTCAATTGTCCCAAAAGTCGGTTAACCTCACTGTCAGCCTGGACATGTGAAATTCCGATCCCTTTAACCTTCTTACCCTTCATTTGGTCAAGAATCTTCCCCCATTCTTTATGGATGGCCTTAATTCCCCGACCTTTCATTGCGACGTGGATCTCACCATCATAAACTTCAAGCATCAGCTTAATATTTAAGAGGCTTGAAAGCGTCCCGGCAAACTTATTAATCCGGCCCCCAGCAACTAAATTATCGAGGGTATCGATTGCAAGGTAAAGCTTAGAATGTTCGTAAACTTCCTTCATCTTCGCAACCGCATCTTCAACGGTCCCACCATTTTCAATCACCTTCGCTGCTGCCAGAATTTGGAAAGCCATACACCGGTCTGTCGTATGACAATCAACAACTGTTACTTTCGTCTTCGTCATTTGGGCAGCTTGTTCGGCCGCATGAACCGTTCCGGAAATTGATTCCATCATGGAAACACAAAGAACTTCACTACCATCAGCTCCCAATTCATCAAAGACATCCACAAACTTACCGATTGGTGGTTGTGAAGTTTTGGGGAGTGACTTTGCATTTTTCATCATTTTAGGGAACTGTTCGTTCGTAATTGTTTCCCGTTCAATGTAAACTGTCCCATCGATCATTACTGAAAGCGGGATAATCGTAATTCCGTACTTTTGAATCTCCTCATCAGTCAAACCAGCTGATGAATCACAAGCAATTTTAATTTTTGCCATAAGAAGATACCACACTTCCTCCAGATTTTGGTATAATTAATATAGTTTCTAAAACTAGATCTTGGATTTTTCGAAACCATTTGTCAAACTTAATCATACCGCATGTTGATTTTAGTATATCAAATCTAAGTTTAAAATTCATTTCAATTTTATCAAGGAGGGTTTCTAATAGTGAAAACTAAGGAAACAGAACTTTCGTTACCGATGGAAATTGGCAATGCCATTTCGCATGGCGTTGCAACTGGACTCGCAATTGCCGGGCTAGTCGTGCTTATGGTTCACGCATCCCATCTCGGTCAAGCAATGCGGATTGTTACTGATGCGATCTACGGTAGTATTTTAGTCCTCTTTTTCCTCTCTTCAACTTTATTCCATTCCTTGATTTATACGCGGGCCTGTCATGTTTTTCGAGTCTTCGACCACGCCATGATCTTTCTGTTAATTGCGGCTTCGTACACCCCAATTAGCCTGGTTACCATTGGTGGATGGCAAGGTTGGACCCTTTTTGGCCTTGAATGGGCATTTGCAATTGCTGGTGTGGTTTATAAGAGCATCTGGTTAAAACGGAAAAGTGTTTGGTCAACCATTATCTACATTTTGATGGGTTGGCTTTGCATTACCTGCTTTCCTATTTTATGGTACGCTCTTCCCCACGCTGGCTTTTACCTCTTGCTTACCGGCGGGATCATTTACACCCTTGGAGCGGGGGTTTACCTCTTCAAAATTGCCTCAGCCCATTTTATCTGGCATTTCTTCGTTATTGCCGGCTCAGCATGTATTTACTTTACGATTTTGCTGTACATCTAATGACGTTGCCAGGTTTCAAACCAATAAACGGTTTCTCCTTCTGTTAGGGGAGCCGTTTTTTTAATACAATCAAATTCTTTGTAATCAACCGGAGCCATCTTTGTATCGCCATGATGATCACCTTTAATTACCGTTCGGTAAAGTTGGTCTGCCAACGGCATTAATTGATCATAAATCCGCGCTCCCCCGATAACAAATGCTTCTTCAACCGGTTGACTCGCTAGCCATTCTTTTAGGGCTTCAATTGAATGAACGATCACCACCCCGGGAACAACTAACTCTTGATGAGTCAGAACGATATTAGTCCTTTTAGGAAGCGGCCGGTTACCTAGTGAAGCAAAAGTTGTTCGTCCCATAATAATCGGGTGTCCGATCGTAACTTGCTTAAAATGTTTAAGGTCTGCCGAGAGATGCCAAGGCATCGTTTGCCCTTTGCCGATCCAACCGGCTTCATCTTCGGCCCAAATTAAAGAAAGTTTCATTTATTTTTCCTCTATACCGCAACTGAAGCCTTGATTGGTCCTTCTGGTTCATAACCTTCCAGCTTAATATCAGCCGGATCATATTCTTCTAACGGCTTGGTTTCCGCTGGTAAAATCAACTTTGGTGCTGGATGAACTGGTCGGTTCAATTGTTCCTTAATTTGTTCAAAGTGATTTGAGTAAATGTGAGCATCCCCTAAAGTATGCACAAATTCACCAACATCAAGATCACATTCCTTGGCAATTAAATGCGTCAAAAGAGCATAAGAAGCAATATTGAAAGGCACTCCTAGAAAAATATCCGCACTTCGTTGATAAAGCTGACAGGAAAGCTTACCGTCATTGACATAAAATTGGAATAAGGTATGACATGGTGGTAAAGCTGCTGTCGGGACGTCTTCTGGATTCCAAGCGGTAACAATTAACCGCCGGGAGTTTGGGTTTGTCTTGATGGCTTCAATTACATTCTTAATTTGGTCGATGGTTTCCCCATTGCGAGTTTGCCAATGCCGCCATTGACCTCCATAAACGTTACCAAGACTACCATACTTTTGGGCAAATTCATCATCATGGAGGATTCGTTCACAGAAGGCCTTTTTCTCAGCCAGGTATAGCTTCTTAAATTCCGAATCAACTAACCACCGGTGACCGAAATCCGTCATATCTGGACCGTGATATTCGTCACTTTCAACCCACTTTTTAAAAGCCCATTCGTCCCAAATATGGTTTTTGTGTTGAAGCAAAAAGCGAATATTAGTGTCTCCCCGAAGAAACCAGAGTAATTCACTCTTAATTAGACCAAAGGCAACCTTCTTGCTAGTTAAGATCGGAAAGCCCTTTTGTAAATCAAAGCGCATTTGGTAGCCAAACACTGACCGGGTCCCGGTACCAGTTCGATCGCCCTTTTCATGGCCATGCTCAAGGACATAACGCGCTAAATCAAGGTATTGTTGTTCGTTTTCATTTACTACCATTTATTTTCCCCCTCGTATATTAAAAATAATCCTTTTGTTTTTTGTGACATTACAACTTGCTTTCTGGTCACCGCATGATAGCCTCTAATTATCATTGGCTTTGGTCAACTGGTATAGGTTATTTCCTCCTGTAGTTTAAC
>DWYX01000031.1 GCA_019118465.1 Candidatus Limosilactobacillus faecipullorum
CAGTTAAACCGTTCCAAACTGGAACCCCAGAGTATTCAGCCAAGATTTCAGCGTTCCGTTGGGAGAACCCACGGTATTCAATCCCATCGAACATTCCCCCAAGAACCCGAGCAGTATCCTTAACCGATTCCTTGTAACCAATGTGTGAACCTGATGGGCCGAGGTAAGTAACATGAGCCCCTTGGTCCTTAGCACCAATTTCGAAAGCACAACGAGTCCGCGTAGAACTCTTTTCAAAGATTAAAGCAATATTTTTGCCCTTCAACTTTGGTTGTTCAGTTCCGGCGTATTTTGCCTTCTTGAGGTCTTCAGCCAAGTTCAACATGTATTCCATTTCACGCGTGTTAAAGTCGGCAAGCGTTAAGAAACTACGATTCCGTAAATTAAAAGCCATTGATCTAATTCCTCCTAAGGTTTGTAACAACTTTCTTTACGATTATTATTATAGAAAGCGTTTTCTAAAAATTACGCTGAACTTACGTATTCTTCACAGAATTAGGGAGAATTTTTTACGGCGCATTAAAATATACAGTCAATTCTGCATGAATTATCCTTGCTAAATGTATAAATACATATAAAAATGTATGAAGCAACTTTTAATTGTGAATAATTTTACTTTATTCATCAATTCAAGGTATACTTCAATCAGCATCAAAAAGATTCAAGTTTGTTTAAAAAAGGAGCAATTTTACGATGAATTTCTATCTTGCCGATCCAAACGAAGCCAACCGTAACCTCTTCCAAAAGTTGATCGAGCGCAGTTTCGACAACTATGTCGTTGGGCAAAGCGTCTCAGCTTCACAAGCTTACTTGGATTTATTAGAACTCAGAGTTGATATTATGGTAATCAGTAATGATCTAACCCCTTATGATGGAATTGAACTTGTTCGTCGCCTTAAGGACGTAAATTCCCGGCCCCGTTTTATCCTCACAGGGACTAAGATAACTCCTGAAATTAGAGAAGCGGCTTACCGGGAAAACATTGATATCGTGATTGCCGATCCCCTCCAACCAATTGAAGTTAAGCACCTGCTTCAGTTAATTGGGGGCTATGTCAACATGACCAACCGGCTAGCTGCCATTTACGAATTAGCCCTTGCTAGTCCCGCTTCGTACCAACGACCACAATCAGCCCAACGAAAACGAATTGATCACGTTAATTCCGTTTTAATGTTCTTAGGAATTGCGGCCGAAACTGGAAGTGAAGATATTCGACGGATCCTAAAATTAATGGTTGACCAAAATATTAACTTTGCAGGGATCAACTTTGAACGGGATCTCCAAATGAATGACCATACTAAGAAGGTTGTTTTCCAACGGATTCGGCGCTCACTAAAAGCTGGGATTACTAATCTAGCAACAATGTGTCTTGATTATCCCGAAAACGATATTCTACTCGAATACGCGAACAACCTTTTCGAATACCAAAATGTTCACGTTGAAATAGAACGTCTTCAAGGTGAAGAAACCCCTGCTAAAAGCCAAATTTCTCTCCAACACTTCTTTGACGGCCTCTGGCAGGAAAGTTTTAGGGAAAGATAAAAAGGCTTTTCCGAAAATTCCGCAATGCCTAAAGGTCGGGAGGAAACCTTCTCGACGGGCTGGCAAGGAGAACGAAGGTTGATTAGTAAGAATTGTTCTTTCGTTCGAACTTATCCCCTAAGGCCGTGGGTTTCAACCATAGTTTCTGTGTAAAATTCGGAGATACGAAAAGGCTGGGAAGAAATACAAGTTTCTTCCCAGCCTCAAGGTAGCCAGCTTATCTCGAGGAGAATTTTCTAGCAAAGCCGGACTGCACACTAGCTAAACTAAAACATTGTTGGCTCAACTTTAAGCGAATGCGAAGGCTGGTTGCCTTTTTGGTTAAGCTATACCGTTCATTTCCCAGATTATTTTTCTAATCGCTGGATCACTTTACACAAAGGAACTACTAGTAAAGGAACTACGATTGCGGCGAGGACTGCTTCCGCGATTCCATTGGTTCCAACAATTGCGGCTAAAGCTACACCTAAGTTAGTTTGGCTAACATGATAACCAGCAGCGACTTGGGGAGTATTAGCAAAGAGGTAGATTCCGCCTAATACCAAGATGGTATTTGTTAATGAAGCTACTAACCCGCTTAAACTTGCCGCGATTCCTGTGCGGCCACTTTTTTGAACTAGCCAAAAGGTCCAGCCAGCAAATAAACCGACCAAGATCCGGGGAACAACTGAGATTAAAGGGTTTGTAAAAATCAGTGGAGCTAAAGCAGAACTGGGGTAAACAAAAGCCCGGATAAAGGTAAGAATTCCCCAAACCATTCCTGCTAAAGTTCCTTCAATCGGACCAAATAATGCCGCAATTACCGCCACGGTTACTGGCATTGTAGTAATCGAAAGCGGACCAAGTGGTAAATTACCAATGAAAGGAACTAAATCTTGGACAATAATTAGGACTAATAATAAACTCCGCCGGGTCAAGCGGCGAATTTGGGATCGTTGTTGCATATTTTCCTCCGTAACAAGTTGATGTTTTATTTTACCATTATTAGACCCAAAATTTCTTTAAAAATCATTCGAAAAGTGGCGGGACACAAGCCCATTAAAGCGGTATACTTGAGACAAACTATGCATTTGGGGTGAACTTTATGAAAGACGAATTCAAAACCGGTAACCCAATCTGGATTTACTACCGGGATATCGACAACAATGATAACCTTCGCCTGCCCCAGCTTCTCCGGGGGCATCTCGGGCAAAGTTACGACATCAAAAAAATTAAAATTCCTAACTATAATTTAGTTCAAATTACAGGAACTTTAAAAGGAACCTTCGATAATACGGCCAAAAGTGTTTGTTTCTACTATCGGAAACAAACTTGGGGGGAAATTCAAAATGTTGACCTTTACCTCCATCTTAAAACACCAGTCACTATTTATGACCAGGTTGCCGGCATGCCATTGTCTGATAAGCTTCCGGGAAATATTTATGTTAAATCTTTCCAACGGATCGCTACTACAACTCGTGAATTTTGGTACCAAATTAACGCTGATCAATGGGTTAAGTTTGATGATGACCAGATGACATTAGTTGAGCATGATCCGTTTACAGAACAAAAAGCCACTAAACCAATTGTTGATCTTACCTATTTAAAGTTAAATAAGGTAAAAGCGACCGTTGACTTTTTACCTAATCGCGCTATTGACACTTATGATCAACCATATGGCTTACCACTAACTAAGTTGGCTAACGGTACTTCCGTAACCTTAATTGCCCGGGTAAAAGATGACAACGGCGTAACTTGGTATGAAACTGACAACTCGGGTTACATTAACGCTAGTTACATTCAATTAGATGACAAGGACGGTGAAGATTAGTGAAAATTGCTATTGTCGGTGCTGGTAACATGGGCTCTGCCATTTTAAAGGGGCTTAAGGCTGCCGGTGAAACCGAACTAATCGCTTTAAATCCTGTTAACCCCCGGGTTGAAAAATTTACCAAAGCCAACCAAATTCAATTGGTAAATACCCCTGTTGACCTAGTTAAAACTCAACCTGCTGTTGTGATTTTAACCACCCCTGCCCCAATTACGGTTGAAGTTGCCAGTCAATTAGCCTCTCTGAATAGTGAAACGATTGTAATTTCTTCAGCAGCTGGGGTTTCTTTGGCCGCCCTCGCTAAGGCTTTACCTAACCACCCCCTGGCAGCAATGATTCCAAATACTCCAGTAGCCGTAAAGGCAGGAACCATTGGCTTGGCATTGAGTAAAGACTTATCCGCAACAGCGACCGCAACGATTAAAGAATTGCTTGGTAAGATCGGCGATGTAATTATCGTTAAGGAAGCTGATCTCGATATTATTGGGGTCGTTGGTGGCTGTGGCCCCGCCTTTGTAGATGTTTTAATGGACGCTTTTGCGGATGCGGCTGTGAAACACGGGCTAAACCGCCAAACCGCTTATCGAGTAGTTGCTAGTATGATTAAAGGGAGTGGAACCCTCGCAACGCAAACTGGCTTAGCACCAGCCCTTTTGCGTGACCAGGTAACCTCACCTGGCGGCACAACAATTAAGGGCGTTAGTGCCTTAGAAGCCCGCGGTTTCCGGGGAGCAACAATCGCTGCTGTTGATGCCGCAAGTGGTGAAACAACTGACTAGCTAAGTTTTTGGTAAGTTTACTGAAAATACTAGCTTTATAGTGAATTTTGCTATATAACATTTAAGGACTGTAAAAAAGAGACTGAGTCCCTCGCCCAGCCTCTTTTTAACTTTATTAAAGGAGCTTAACTTTAAAAACATGACTGCTAATTTTATCCCCCTCGTTTTGGGAAGTGATTTTAACGCTTACGGAATGGCCCGAGCAATTCATAAAACTTACGGGATTAAATCAGAACTATTCGCACGGGCTGAATTGGCCCCAACTAAGTATTCAAAAATTGTTAATCTGCATTTGCACCCCGATTTGCAAAAGCCAGCCGTCTTCACTGACTTATTAGTTAAAGCTGCTGATAAGTTCAAAGCAGCGACTGGCAAGCCAGTATTATTAATTTCTTGTGGTGATGACTACACGGAATTAGTTGCCAAAAATCGTGACGTCCTTGCTCAACACATGGTCTGTCCTTATGCTGATTACAAGACAATTTCTACGTTAACTGATAAAGAAAAGTTCTACGAAGTCTGTGAAAAATATGGCTTGCCATACCCTAAGACAGCGATCTTAAAACCTGACTTAGACTACCAAAATTATGTTTCTCCGTTTGATTATCCGGTTGCCCTTAAAGCGGCTGATGCCGTTGAATGGCACAAGGGTAACTTTGAAGGCTATGAAAAAGCCTACATCATTAACGATCAGGCTCGCTTGCGGGAAGTTCTAAAGATTATCTATGAAGCTAGTCCTTACAAGGGTGACTTAATCTTACAAGAGTTCATTCCTGGTGACGACAGTAACATGCGGACAATGAATGCCTACGTTGACCAATACCATCAAGTGAAAATGCTTAGCCTCGGTCATCCTCTATTGGAAGATTGTAACCCGGCAAACGTTGGTAACTACGTAGCTATTTTGCCTCAATATGACGAACAACTTTACCACCAAGTCCAAAACTTCTTGGAGCAAGTAAACTTTACTGGTTACGTCAACTTTGACTTTAAGTACGACCGGCGCGATCAAACCTTCAAAGTCTTTGACCTTAACCCTCGGCAAGGGCGGAGCTCCTTCTTTGTTTCCCTTAACGGCAATTCCATGCCAGCTTTCCCCGTAATGGACTACATTGATGGCAACTTAAAAGACCAACCACCCCTCTACGCTAACCAAGACCCAAGTAAGTATCAAGTTTGGCTTGGGGTTTCAAAGGCAACCTTCCTAAAGTATGCAAAGGACAATCAAGCTAAACAAACTGCCGAACAGCTCATCCAAAAAGGCCAATGGGGAACCACCTATGCTTACGCTGCTGACATGAACTTTAAGCGGTGGTTGCTTGGCAAACGCATTGATTTTAACTACGCTAAAAACTTCAAGCGCTTCTTCATTCAAAAGGGCGATTTGAAGTAGCTGGTTGCGAGAAAATTTTCTCACCGGAATTAGCTTCTAAGTAACGTTTGCATTCCCGAGTATTACAAGAAACTCAGGTCGAGGCAGTAGCCAAGTGGACATCGCCTTCTTTCAGGGCACTAATCCTACTTGGTCTTGCGTGAACTCACAAACGTAAGCAAGTTCCAAACCATAGCTCTAGAGAATAAACTTGCACGTTTTCAAAAAATGAGTGAAAAGCCTTTCATATTCTGAAGACTTTTCACTCATTTTTTATATCTTCTCAACCACCGCTTGCGGCTTTGGTTGGGTTGGTTGTTGTTTTGAGGATGTTTTTTTAGTGTGAACCAAACGGAGTGCGTTCAAAACAGCGATTAAAGTCACTCCGACATCAGCGAAAACTGCTTCCCAAAGGTTAACAATGCCAAAGGCCGCTAAAATTAAGCAACCAACTTTAATTGCAAGCGCAAAGGCAATGTTTTCTTGGGCGATCCGACGTGTCTTTTGTGCAATTTTCCGAACTGTTAAGATTGAGCTTGGTTCATCATTCATCAAAACAATATCAGCTGCTTCGATCGCCGCATCTGATCCAAGTGCCCCCATCGCAATTCCAAGATCACTTCCGGCTAGGACTGGCGTATCGTTTAAACCGTCCCCAACAAAAGCAACCTTTCCTTGCGTTTTAGCTTGGAATTGCCGAACTAACTTTAGCTTGTCTGCTGGCAAGAGACCCGCATGGACTTCATCGACGCCAAGTTTGGAAGCAACGGCTTGGGCGGTTGCTTGATTGTCACCTGTCAACATGACCGTCCTAGCAATCCCACTTTGTTTTAAACCGGCTAAGGCTGACTTAGCACTTGCCTTTACCGTATCCGCAACTACAATTGCCCCTTTAAAGTGACCATCATAAGCAACGTAAACAACGGTCCCGATTTCATGGCTCAATGGTTTAAAACCAGTAACGGCTTTTGCTTGCATCAACTTAGCATTCCCAACGAATAACTCTTTTCCTTGGTACTGAGCTACTACCCCTTGGCCAACGACTTCATTAATTTCACTAGCTTCTATGGTAACATTACTTGCTTGAACTAAAGCTTTCGCAATTGGATGGGGCGACTTTTTTTCAGCGACAGCCGCTAGCTTCAAAAGGTCCGCCGAACTAATGCCAACCGGATGAAGTTGACTTACCGTAAAGCGTCCCAACGTTAGGGTCCCAGTCTTATCAAAGACCATCGTTTGAACTTGATTCAAAACGTCGAGGTAATTACTTCCCTTCACAAGGACTCCTTGTTTGGAGGCGGCCCCAATTCCACTAAAGTAACTAAGCGGAACGGAGATTACCAGGGCACAAGGACAAGAAATTACGAGAACACTTAAGGCCCGGTAAAGCCAGGTGAGCCAAGCCTCGCCAGTTACTAACGGTGGCAAGATCGCAACTAGGGCGGCTACTCCAACCACAACCGGTGTATAAACTCGACTAAACTTAGTAATAAAGTTTTCTACCTTGGTTTTCTTTTCACTCGCCGATTCAACGAGCTTTAAAATTTTAGCAACAGTTGAATCACCATATCGTTTAGTTACCTTGAGTTGTAAGACACCACTTTGGTTTACCGTCCCACTTAAAATCGTTCGCCCTGGACTAACAAAAACTGGTTGGCTTTCCCCAGTTAAAGCTGCGGTATCAAGGTATGAACGCCCTTCGATAATTTCACCATCTAGGGGAACTTTTTCACCCGGTTTAACTTGGATAACATCCCCAATTTCAACCGCTGCTGGTGAAACTTGATTAATCTTTCCGTGAGCTAAAACAAGGTTGGCATGATCAGGCCGCAATTTCAAAAGACCACTGATGGATCGTTTTGAATTTTCCACGGCTAAGTCCTGGAAAAAATCCCCAATTTTATAAAACAGCATGACGGCTACAGCTTCCGCAAACTCCCCAATTAGGAGAGCTCCAACCGTCGCAATTGCCATCAAAAAGTTCTCGTCAAACCAATGACCAGCCCGGATGTTTTTACTAGCTACCATTAAGACATCATACCCAACGATTAAATAAGCAACGATTAAAATCCCTGCCTTAATAAAAGCCGGTAAGGGGGAAATAACCCCAATTACAAGGAACAAAATTCCTAAGCCAGCAAGGATTGCTTCTCGTTTTTGCTTTGTATTTAGGTTCGATAATTTAACCATCATGTTAATCTCCCCCGATCATTTCTAACGTTTCCATTTACATATAAACATATATGAATATGTTACCTATAATTTAACACCATCCCTTAACTTTATCAACAGGATGATGCCTAAATTATCCTTGGGTAGTGTGGGCCTGAACTTGCCGCAAAATCGTCAAAACATGATTGTCAGTTAACTGGTAGTAAATATAACGACCATCGCGTTTACCGATAACGATTCCAGCCTGGCGAAGAATCATTAATTGATGCGACATTGCTGGTTGGGAGGTTCCTAACCGTTCTGCTAATTCATTGACGGTTAAGGGACCATGAGCCAAGATAGTCACAATTAAGTACCGGGTGCGATCTCCAAATGCCTTAAAAAAGGTTACAACCCGGTCTAGTTCTTGATGTTTAGGAACTTCCAATGGTTCTGATGTCATTTAATTCGCCCTTTCTCTCACTTAATCCACTTCTTATTATATGGCAAAGTGAAGCAAAATATCTTTTAAAATGTCATAGTACCCAGACACGAAAGGAAAAGCTAAACGATGGATAATAATTTTTGGCGGGAAAGTTCTCCAACAATGACTCACTATTGTCAACGAAACCGAATGGGACTTTCCTAATCAAACGCTGTTTGAAATTTTAAGCCTAAAGCAGTGCTCAGTTGGAACACCGGCTTTAAGAAGCAGACTAATTTCCGCCAAGCTTTTCATGATTTTAAAATTAAAGAGATTACAACAATGACCACAAATGATCTTGATCGACTCATGGCTAATCCAGGTTTAATCCGTCACCGTTAAAAGCTCACCACAATTATTAATAACGCCCGAATAATCCAAAAGCTCCAGCAAGCCGAGCAAAGCGTTAATTTCCAAGTTAACAATCATCATCCCCTCACAATGGCCGAGATTCCAGCCGTGATTTCCGAAGCTGAACAACTCGCCAAAAGGCTTAAAAGGACCGGCTTTAAATTCGTTAGGGCTTATCACCGTACCATACTGGGTAAAGCCTTTTTTCCTACATGAATTGCAGCCGCGCCGAAATTAAGTGGTGTAACCTTAACGTCAATCATGCCGGCTTCTTCCATCATTTGCTTCAGCTTACTTGCAGATACGAATTGCATGGAAGTTTCCTTTAAGTAGGTATAATCCTGATAACTTCCGCCAAAAACCTTTGCTAAAAGTGGAAAGGCATTGAAGTAGGCCTTCCAGCCGAGACGCACCACCGGGTTCGTTGGTTGTGACATTTCGATACAAGCGAAGTAACCACCGGGCTTTAAAACCCGTGCTGCTTCTTTCAAGACTTGATTGGCATCAGGAACGTTACGGAGGCCAAACCCAATCGTCACAAAGTCAAATTGATTGTCACCAAACGGCAGGCTCATTGCATCCCCTTGCACCAATTCAATATCCTTACTCAAATCAGCTTGACGAATCTTAGCTTCCCCACCAGCCAACATAGCCGCATTGAAGTCAAGGCCAACTGTCCGGCCTCGTGGTCCAGCTAATTGAGCTAGTTTAATAGTCAAATCAGCGGTTCCACAACAGAGGTCTAAACTGTCAGCCCCTTCAAAAACTGGTAGCTGTCTAAAAAACTTTTTCCGCCATTGCCGTTGGGTCCCTAAACTAACGACGTCATTCATTAAATCATAACGACTTGCAAGCCGGGTAAACATCTGGTTAACTTCGTGCTCTGAATGGTGATTAGTTAATGTCATCTTTTTCTCCCTTAGCGGTCTTTGTTAATAAATCACGATAACGTTTAATCAACGCTGTCACTTGAATAAGTACGGCATTATTTTGATTCAGACGAGCAAAGGCCCGCGCATCAGTTAACTCTTCCAACACCAATTGAGGGTCTTCCCCAACGGCCAAGGCATTTTGCGCCCGAAGCAATTTTAAGCGGGGCAAAAAGTAAGTAACGTGTTCGTGGGCACAACGATCAATTCCGCGTTTTAAATAATGATTACTTTCTTCAGGTTGATTTAGTAATGTATAGTACTCTCCAAGATAATACATCATTGTTAACAATCGTGCATTATCAACGTTTCCCGGATAAGGATCGCCCCGTTTTAATTCGACCGTTAAATATTGCTTAACCTTATTAATAAAGAATTCTGCCCGTTCCATTAAATTTTTCCGGGCATATAAAATTCCTTCACCTAAATAAGCAAGTTGGGAAAAAACAGTTTCATGCCGCTCATCAAGTTCGTCCAAGATTTGGGTAAAAGAGAAGAGCGCCACTGTATCGGCCTGGTTGGTTAAAGTTGCCATCAGCCCTTCCAAATAATGGTACTGCATCTTTAATTGGGTATTTTTGATCTGGTCGATCTTGATTGGTCCCAATATTTTTTGAGCTGCCCGGTAATTTTCAACCATCAATTCTTCTTCGGCCATTTCTAATTGATGACGAAGGGAAAAGGTAGCCCGACTCCGTTCATCAAGATCATCTAAGGTTAGATCTAACCGTTCACACAATTGCCGAAGGATTACTAATGAGGGAATCTGACTATTATTCTCAAATTTACTGAGGGTTGATTGGGTACAGATCCCCCGTGACAATTCGACTTGTGAATAGCCCCGCGCTTTTCGCCGGGCAACAAAGTACTCAATATCCATTCTTCTCACCTAACCATGAATTCCGAGCGCAACCTTTGCATACCGACTAACCATGTCAACATTCCAAGGGGGTTCAAAGGTCAAATTAACCTTACACTCCTTAACTCCATCAACGGAAAGCACGGCATGATTAATATCGTTATTTAAATAATCGGTTAAAGGGCATCCCATCGTGGTCAAGGTCATTGTGACGGTACAAATGCCATTTTGATCAACTTCAACGTCGTAAATTAACCCTAAGTTAACCAAATCTAGCCCCAATTCAGGATCAATTACCTTTTCCAAAGCCATCATCACTTGGTTTTCAATTGGTGAAAAAGGTGCGCCCGTATTATTTTCCGCTGTCATTTTTGCACCTCCTAATAGAATGCACCAAAAACCGTCATTCAGATTTAGTAACCAGAAAGCCGGATACATAATTTTTAGCTTTAGTGCTAGCCGATGGAACCTTCCATTTCAAAACTAATTAGCCGGTTTAGTTCAACCGCATATTCCATTGGTAATTGCTTGGTAAATGGTTCTACAAAGCCCATGATGATCATTTCGGTTGCCTTTTCTTCGGAAATCCCCCGACTCATTAGGTAGTAGAGTTGTTCTTCGGAAATCTTAGAAACCTTAGCTTCATGTTCCATGGCAACGTTATCGTTATCGATTTCGTTATATGGAATCGTATTGGATGATGATTGATCATCCATAATGATCGTATCACACTCAACGTGGGCCTTCGAACCATCAGAATCTTTAGTAAAGCGGATCGTTCCCCGGTAGTCGGTAGCCCCACCAGTCTTAGAAATTGACTTGGAAACAATTGAACTTGAGGTGTTCTTGGCATTGTGAATCATCCGGGCCCCAGAATCTTGGTGAATCCCGTTAGAAGCCACGGCAATCGAAAGCATTGTTCCCCGGGCTCCTTCCCCGTTCAAGTAAACGGATGGGTACTTCATCGTTACCTTTGAACCAAGGTTACCATCGACCCATTCCATTGTGGCATTTTCATCAGCGGCTGCCCGCTTGGTTTCCAAACTGTAGACATTATCAGACCAGTTTTGAATCGTCGTGTACCGGCAGTAAGCGTCTTTCAAAACGTTCACTTCGACCACCGCTGCGTGTAAACTATCAGAAGAGTAATTTGGTGCCGTGCACCCTTCAACGTAGTCAACGCTTGCCCCTTCATCCACAATGATCAACGTCCGTTCGAATTGCCCAGAATTTTCAGAGTTCAACCGGAAGTATGATTGGATTGGGGTCTTCGTCTTAACTCCTTTTGGAACATAGATAAAGGAACCACCAGACCAAACGGCACAGTTAAGGGCCGCAAACTTATTATCAGCTGGTTGAACCAACTTTCCAAACCACTTCTTGAAAAGATCTGGGTATTCCCGCAAAGCAGTGTCGGTATCAGTGAAGATAATCCCGAGCTTTTCGAATTCGTTCTTCATGTTGTGGTAAACAACTTCGGATTCGTATTGGGCTGAAGAACCTGCTAAGTACTTCCGTTCCGCTTCTGGTACCCCAAGCCGATCAAAAGTCTTCTTCAAATCAGCTGGAACGTCATCCCAGTCCCGGTACTTCTTATCAGTCATTTTTTGGTAGTACAACATGTTATCCAAGTCAAGTTCGGACAAATCCGGCCCGAACTTTGGCATTGGTAACTTTTTGTAAATTTCGTATGCCTTCAAACGATAGTCAAGCATCCACTTTGGTTCGTGCTTTTCCGCTGAAATAGCCCGCACGATGTCTTCAGTTAACCCCCGTCCAGTCGAGAAGGCCGGCTTAATGTCATCGTGGAATCCAAATTCATAGTCGTCTTTATTCTTTAAAAGTTCATTTGCATCTGTCATTGGCTTAATCCTCATCACTTTCTTGTAAGAGCGCCCGTTGTAGTGCCCACCAAGCTAAGGTCGCACACTTGATCCGAGCTGGAAATTCCATAATGCTCGTTAAAATTTGAGCATCCCCCAGTTCTTTTAGATCTGTTTTCGAATGTTCCTTACCAATTGCCATGTCAGAGAAAGTCTTAGCCATCTTTAAGGCTTCTTCTTTAGTCTTTCCCTTAACGGCTTCGGTCATCATTGAAGCGGAAGCCTGGCTAATAGTACACCCGTCCCCGGTATAGGCAACTTCCTTGATCTTATCGTCATCATCAAGGTTGATTTGGAGATTAATTACGTCCCCGCAAGTTGGGTTATTTAAGGTAATTTGACGGGAGGCAGACGCCAATTTCCCCTTATTATGGGGATTTTGAGCGTGGTCTAAGATGACCTCCCGGTATAAACTATTTAGTTTCTCCAGTCCCAATTCTAAAGAACTCCTTTGCTTTCTTAATTGCGTTCACTAAAGCATCGACATCCGCTTCCGTGTTGTAAAGATAGAAGCTTGCCCGCGCCGTTGCGGTCACCTTGAGATATTCCATTAATGGTTGCGCACAATGGTGACCGGCCCGAACCGCAATCCCTTCCATATCAAGGGCAGTTGCTAAGTCATGTGGGTGAAGCCCATTTAAGTTAAAGGCAACCACTCCAGTATGCTTCGCTGGATCGTGGGGACCGTAAATCGTTAATTGGTCAATTGCTAATAATGGGGGTAAAAGATGCTTAACTAAGGTTTGTTCATGCATTACGATTTGTTCCATCCCGATTTGGTTAAGGTAATCAATAGCAGCTGCTAAACCCACAGCGCCAGCAATATTTTGCGTTCCCGCTTCAAACTTGTAAGGAATCGGCGCCCAAGTGCTATCTTGTTGGTGAACTTCCCCAATCATTTCGCCCCCGTATTGGTATGGTGGCATTGCTTCGAGCAGGTTGGCCTTGCCATAAAGCACCCCAATCCCAGTTGGAGACATCATCTTGTGCCCAGAAAAAGCATAAAAGTCCGCATCCAGATTTTGAACATCAACCGGCATGTGAGCCACCGCTTGCGCCCCATCAACGACAATCACCGCCCCATGTTGGTGAGCGATTTGTGCTAGTTCTTGAATTGGGTTAACTGTCCCCAAAACGTTCGTTGCATGAGCAATCGCTACCAGCTTGGTTTGATCAGTAACTTTTTGTTTAGCATCGGCCAAATCTAATTCACCATCATCGGTTAAACCAATGTACTTAAGGGTAGCTCCCTTTTGCTTTGCCAATTGTTGCCAAGGAATCAAGTTACTGTGGTGCTCAGCGATGGAAATGACAATTTCGTCGCCCGCTTGGATATTCATTTGACCATAGGTAGCTGCTACCAAGTTAAGGGCATCAGTGCAGCCCTTAGTGAAAATAATTTCTTCCGGCTTGGCCGCATTGATAAATTTTTGGACGGTTACTCGAGCTGCTTCGTAATCAGCCGTAGCTCGTTCAGCCAAAGTATGCACTCCCCGGTGAACGTTCGCATTATCCGTTTGGTAAAATTTCATCACTCGTTCAAGAACCGGCGTTGGGCGTTGGGCCGTCGCAGCACTGTCTAAATAAACTAGCTTTTCCCCGTTCACCTGCTGATCCAAGATCGGAAAATCGGGCCGGTATTGCTTAAAGTTGACCATCAGAGAGCTTCCTTTCCAAAATTTCAATTAACTTTTCTCGGACATTCTTTTCCGGAATGGCGGTAATAACGGAACTCAAGAAGCCTCGAATAACTAAGTGAGCTGCTTGGGGTTCTGGAATTCCCCGGCTCATTAAGTAGTTCATTTGAACGGGGTTAACCGGACCAACACTGGCAGCGTGACCGGCAATCACGTCGTTTTCATCAATCAAGAGAATAGGGTTAGCATCCCCCCGACATTCTGGCGACATCATTAAGACCCGATTTTGTTGTTCCGCGTTTGCACCATGGGCTCCATGGATAATTTCCCCAATTCCATTAAAGACTAAGTGTGAAGCCCCGAGGAGAACCCCTCGTTGGTTAATATTCCCGGTTGTATGTTCACCATGGTGGGTCACCCGGTTATTAATCCCAACGTGTTGATCACCAGTGGTAACGGCAATCAACTTAGAATCACCTTCCCCACCGACCCCGATTAATTCAGAGTCCATGTCACCAACGGTATCGCCACCGTTCATTAAACCAACGGCCCATTCGACTTTAGCATCCCGGCCGATATTGGCCCGCCGCTTAAAGTAGGTTACCGTTTGGTCGCCTAATTCATCCAAAGATGAAAAGGCCACGTGACTTCCTTGGCGCGCATCGATTTCAACCATTAAGCTAGCCGGGTTCACTTCTTCACCCCGAGTGGTTGTGTGTTGTAAAACACTAACTTCACTATTGTCATCCGCAATGATCAATAAATGCGAATTCAGTGGTTGGTTAGCTTGCGTACTATCTTGGATCAAGTCAATTTCAACCGGCGTATCAACCTTAACCCCTTTTGGAATGTACAAAAAGGCCCCCGCATTTAAGTAGGCCAAGTGGTAAGCCGTTAGTTTATTTTCTTCGGGCTTAACAATCGTCCGCATCAAATTGGCTTCAACCAAGTCCGGCACCTTTTGCAACGCTTCGAAGAGGTCCATCAAGATCACCCCTTGGTCAATTAACTTTTGGGGTAAGTGAGCTTCCAAAGTGGTCTGGCCAGCTTGAACAAAACGGATTTGGTCAGCTTCAACTGGGGCTAAGTCTGGCGCCGCCGCTCCAACCCAATTTAGTTCTGGTTGGCGGTCAAAAAGTGCCCAAGTACTGAAATTAAACTTTTGCATCCGGGGCATTTTTGCCGCCGCAAATGAATCAAAAGCGGCTAACCGCCGGGCCGTAAATTCAGCGCTTTCTCCATGGGCGCCACTCGCCGTTTGGAGTTGGTTTCGTGCGAGATCTTTATCCATGCTTTCGCCCCCTAGTCCTTATCATCAACCAGCTTAATATCAAGTCCTAAATCGTCCCGCAAGCCAGCATAACCTTCTTTTTCAAGCTTCAAGGCTAAATCAGGGCCACCAGTCTTCACAATCCGACCGCCCATCATCACGTGAACCGTATCAGGAACGATGTAGTTCAAAAGTCGTTGATAGTGGGTAATGATCAAGGAACCAAACCCCTCACCCCGCATTGAGTTAACCCCTTTAGCAACAACCTTCAAGGCGTCGATATCAAGGCCGGAGTCAATTTCATCTAAGATGGCAAAAGTTGGTTCGATCATCAAAAGCTGTAAAATTTCGTTCCGCTTCTTTTCCCCACCGGAGAAGCCTTCATTCAAGTAACGCTCCGTCATGGATTCACTCATATCCAATAGTTCAAGGTTCTTATCAAGCTTCTTAATAAAGTCCATTACGGAAATTTGATCATCCTTTGGACGGCGGGCATTAATAGCAGCCCGGAGGAATTCGGCATTAGTTACCCCTTGGATCTCAGCTGGATATTGCATGGCCAAGAACAAGCCCCGCCGGGCCCGTTCATCAACTGGCATGTCAAGGACACTTACCCCATCAAGTAAGATGTCCCCTTGAGTAACTTCATAGCCAGCTTGGCCCATAATTGTTTGTGAAAGCGTAGACTTACCCGTCCCGTTTGGACCCATAATGGCATGGATTTCACCGGTTTGCATCTTCAAATTAACCCCGGTTAAAATTTCCTTTTGTTTCTTGGTTTCTTCGTCCGTAACTGCGACGTGTAAATCTTTAACTTCAAGCGTTGCCATGTTTAAATTCCTCCGCATCATTTTAAATATTCCAATCCGTTTTTTGAAAACGTTATATCTCTATTATAATCACTTTCCCCTAAATTAAACTTAGTAATTTTCCTAATTATAAAAAACCGATTACAGTGGCATTCTATAGGTGTATTATAATGATAATACATCCATTAATATTCTATTTAGGAATACTGAGTATTTTTAAAAGTCGCAAAAATTATTCTCAACCATTTGAATTATTCGTGATCTTTTTACAAAGCAATTAAAGTATGGATTAGGAGGCGCCAAAATGACATCATTAGCTAGCTTTACGCTTCATCATTTTGACAAAGTAGATAAGGAAACATTTACCCGTCTGCATAACTTAGGACTCTATGACGGGGAAACCATCCGTCTAATTCAACGCTACCCTTTCCATGGTCCAGTAATTATTGAAAATAATCATCAGCGAATTGCATTGCGTTACCATGTCTTTGCGACTTTAACTGGAGAATGACAAATGGAAATTGCACTAATTGGAAATCCAAATACTGGAAAAACCACTCTTTTTAACAGTCTCACTAATAATTACGCAACGACTGGTAATTGGACCGGGGTGACCGTCGATCAAAAGGTCGGGACCTTAAAACACGCGACGGCCAAGGTCATTGATTTACCCGGGGTTTATTCTTTAACACCCCTTACCCGGGATGAAGAAGTAGTCACCCTTTATTTACTTGAACACCAACCTGATCTGATTTTAAACGTCACCAATGCCAGTCAATTAAAACGAAACCTCTTATTAACGCTTGAAGTTCGCGAGTTTGGCCAGCCGATGATCTTAAATCTCAATATGATTGACGATCTTAAACGTCAAGGACAAGCCTATGATTTTGATACCTTGAGCTATCTCTTAGGTTGCCCGGTGATGGCCACCAATGCCCGAAACCAAGATGGGGTAAAAGAGCTTGATCAAGCTCTGCAATATGAACCAGCGCCGTTAGAACCACTTGAACTTGATTACCCTCCAATGGTTAAACAAGCCATTCGCCAAGCGACTGAGGCCTTGGTAGAAAAATACGAGTTACCTGTTGGCATGGCTCGATGGCTAACAATCCAATACATGAATCAAAATAAAGTGGTTCGGCGGGCCGTAGCCTTCCGAAATTTACAACCACTCCTTAAAATGCGAGCTTACTATGATGCCCAGCATTTTGAAGAAAAAATCTTTAACACCCGGTTAGATTTCATCGAAACCGTCCTAGCAAAGGCAAAGGAAAATCTTAGTAATCAAACACCAAAGGAATTTTCAAATAAGGTTGATAAGATCATCACCAACCCAATTTTAGGTTTGCCAATCTTCGCTTTGATCTTTCTACTTATCTTCGAGTTATCCTTTGACTGGGTTGGAACACCACTCTCTGACGCCTTAGATAGTTTTATTTCGGGTCCCTTTTCATCCGGAGTCGACCACTGGTTAACGGCCATTGGCGCCCTGCCGCCGCTTCGCTCATTAGTGGTTAACGGCATTATCGCAGGGGTCGGGGGAGTCTTAGTCTTCATCCCCCAAATCGTAGTTTTATTTGCCTGCATTTCAATTCTTGAAGACTCCGGTTACATGGCTAGAGCGGCCCTAGTTACCGACCGGATTATGCAGACGATCGGTTTAAACGGGAAGTCCTTTATTCCCTTAATCATTGGTTTTGGTTGTAATGTTACCGGAATTATGGCCGCCCGGACTATCGAACAACCAAAGGAACGACTTGTGACGACTTTAATTTCACCCTTTATGTCCTGTTCCGCCCGATTACCAATTTATAGTCTAGTAGTAGCTGCCTTCTTCCCGAATCACCAAGCCCTAGTCGTGCTTTCAATTTACTTTTTAGGGATTGTGGTCGCTTTAGCAGTAGCCAAAGGTTACCAACTCTTCTTCCATACAACCGATAGTTCGGTCTTTATCGTTGAACTCCCTGAATATCACTTGCCCCGCTTTGACGTTATTTGGCAAGGAACATGGGATAAAAGTAAAGGCTTTATCCGGAAAGCCGGGACGGTTATTTTTGCCGGATCAGTTTTAATTTGGTTGCTGTCTTCCTTTGGCACGAGTGGGTTTGCGACTGATCCAACTAAGAGTTTTGCGGCAAACTTAGGCCAATTTTTAGTTCCGGTTTTAGCCCCACTTGGAATCACACACTGGCAAGTTATTTCCGCCCTCTTTACTGGAGTTTTAGCTAAGGAAGTCATTACTTCTAGTATGATGGTCATGTTTCACGCTGCTAACCAAGCCGTTTTAATTGGGGCCCTAGGAACTTACATGACGCCCGTTGCAGCCTATGCGCTTTTAGCCTTTATCTTGCTTTATTCACCGTGCTTTGCTACCCTAGGAACGATTAAACAAGAAACCGGCTCGACAAAATGGATGCTCTGGTCATTAGTCTTAAGCCTAATGATTGCCTACGTTGTCGCTACTGTTATCTACCTTGGCGGGACCTTAATTTTCGGTTAAAATTAATTTGAAAGGGGTACACACTCATGGCAGTCTTTGTAAATACCATCATTATTTTGGCAATTATTAGTCTCGCTACTTGGCAACTCGTCAAGGTCTTCAAACGGGCTAAAAAAGGGAAATGTGCCGCTTGCGATTATGACTGTGTTTTAAAAAAACAAGTTAATTCTCGGCATAATTCTGCTAAAATATAAGTTAACTAAGTTTGAAAAACGTAGAGGAGGCTGGGAAGAAGGTCGACTTTCTTCCTAGCCTTTATTCTTTGTCAAATTTCACACTGTAATTACGGGAGGGGGACCCGCTAGAGTTATCACTTTGGCAAATAAAACTTACTCCCAACTACTTACATAGGGGATTTCACATGCAACAAACCTATTTTCGTTATTATCCACAATTAAAGCCAAATTTAACATTGGTAAGCCAATTGATTGATCAGCGGCTGACTGTCCGTTACCACCAACTTGAACCCGCCCTCAAACAAATGGCGAGCCATGGTGGAAAATTCTTACGGCCGGCCTTCTTTTTACTTTTCGCTGGGCTTCATGAAAACGAAGTAACTGAGCGACAAATTAAAGCGGCAGCTTCAATCGAAATCCTCCACATGGCAACCCTAATTCATGACGACATTATTGATGATTCACCAAAGCGTCGGGGACAAGCCAGTATTCAAGCGGCTTTTGGAAAAGATGTTGCCGTCTACTCCGGAGATTATCTCTTTACCATCTTCTTTGATCTTATTACTGAGACGATGACTAACAGTCGTTTTTTGACGATTAACGCCCGGATTATGAAGCGGATTTTAAATGGTGAACTTGGTCAGATGGGCGACCGCTTTAAACTCAACCAAACTATCCTAAGTTATCTCCGAAACGTTAACGGTAAAACAGCAGCCCTCTTTAGCCTTGCTGCTGAAGAGGGGGCGGCCTTCGGTGGGGCTGAAAAACAGGAAATCCAACTCGCCAAACGAATCGGTCAAAATATCGGGATTGCCTTTCAGATTCTTGATGATATTTTGGATTACAACGGCCACCACTTAAATAAACCGGTCCTTAAAGATCTCGCAACCGGGGTCTATTCCCTCCCCTTACTCTTAGTTTTACCCACCCATCAGGCTGAGTTAGCCCCACTCCTCAAAAAGGGCAAAGATATGACTACCAAGGATATGAAAGCCGTCCAAAAGTTAGTCATTAACTTTGGAGGAGTCCAAGCCGCCCAACAATTAGCTAGTAAGTTCACCGCAAAAGCCAAACAAGAAATCACTCAATTACCCACTAGTCCAGCTAGAAAGGCCTTGGAAAAGATTATCGAACAGTTGTTAAAACGGACAAGTTAAGTAATATAAAAAAGGATGAGTAGGAGCTTTGAACTTCTACTCATCCTTTTTGTATGCATTTTTTACCGAAACGAGAATTTAATTTTTCCGCCGCTTATTAACCGTGTAGCCAGCGATCCCAAGTAAACTCATCATTCCAAGCATTACCATTTCCATCCCAGATTCATTACCAGTTTGCGGTAACTTGTCAGTATGAATAGGATCACCTGACGTCTTTCCCGTATAGGAAGGCGTCGGTGTCGGCGTTGACGTTGGCGTTGGCGTCGGCGTTGGCGTCGGTGTCGGCGTTGACGTTGGCGTTGGCGTCGGCGTTGGCGTCGGTGTTGGCATTGGCGTCGGTGTTGGCATTGGCGTCGGTGTTGGCATTGGCGTCGGCGTTGACGTTGGTGTCGGCATTGGCGTCGGTGTTGACGTTGGTGTCGGCATTGGCGCTGGCACCGGCGTTGGTGTCAGCATTGGCGTTGGCGTTACATTACCATAACTTGATGGATTGGCAGACCCTGGGGTTCCGTTTTGTTGAGAACCACTTGGAACCGCAATATCCGTTACAGAAGCCCCACCCGACGTGACTGGTTGGAAAGTTTTTTCCCATTCACCAGGCAATGAAGCACTGTTCTTTTGCCGCGGATCAAGTACCCCAATCATTTGGTCATTTTCACTAGTATCGTCCCAGATCCAGTCCCCCTGGTTAGTTAACTTAGCCAATACTTGGGTCGTGTTGTCAGGGTTAACTTGAACGATGAAGGAAGGAGCCAGGGTTGAATAGTTACCAGCGCCAGCCATGAAGCCCCGATTTGACATGTATGAGGTAATCAAAACTTGGTTTGGGTGACCTTCAACTGGTACAGCGTAGTAGGAATACGTTGCTGTCCGCCAATTAGCTGGAACTGAAGCCGTCAAAACAACCCCGGAACCATTTAATGGCGTATAATTACCCAGCAAGCCGTCAGAAACATAACCAATCATGGCAACATTATCGCCGACCTTGCGGTTTGCTTCATTTGTTAATTCCGTATCAACTCCCCGATTTATCCGGGTTGCTGAGAAAAGATAGTACTTGTCACCAAGTTTAACAACATCCGGCCGTTCTAGTTCATCACTAACCATCAAGGATGAAACTAGTGGAGAGTATACTTCCGCAACGTCTGGATTAGTTTGACTATCAGTCAATTTTAAGATCCCGAGAGCCCCGTTAGCAGTACTTGCCAATGTCCGTTCAATCTTGTTTCCCGTTAATTTCAAGAATGATTGAAGGTTAAATTTAGCGTCCCCACCATAATTAGCCCATTTATAGAGTTGGTCACTTGATTGGTAGTAATCCGAACCGGTACTCCCTTCAAAGACCAAGTAACGTTCCCCATTTGGCATTTGGACAACGTGACCATCCCGTAAGCAATAGTTATCGTACTTCCAGTCAGCCCCTTGGATAAATTGTTCGTAAGTTTGGTAACGTTGCCCGTCACCGGCGAAGATAACGTGGTTGTTCTTTACTGCCGCAATCGTTACCCCTTGGTCGCTAGTATTCAAAAGCAAGTTAGCGGTTGCCAATTGTTGCTTATTGATTAAGCCATTGGTGGTGTCATTTAAAGTGTAGAACAATTGGATCGTTCCATCATTATTAACGATAGCCGAACCAGACCATTCCTGTAAGTCAGGAGTTTCATGCGTCCCAAAAATGGACCCAGCATTCTTCCAGTGACTAAAGTCATTATCACCGTACTTGTTGTAAAGCAAGTAAATATGGTTGTCGTTCTTGTTTGGTTCCCCCATCATGGCAACTACTAATTGGTAGCCGTGGTAATTAGAAACATAACCCGTTTCCGGATCTTGAACTGGCCAAGAATCCCAAATATCGAGGTTCGCCATTTGGCCGGTTTGAGCGTCCACTGCCCGGGTTGCTGGCATATTCTTAATTTGGCTAGCATTAAAGTATGGGATTGCAAATTGAGGGTCCCGATTAACCAAAGCATCCCCAATCTTTTCCAGATCATTAAAGGTCATGGTTGTCCCAGGATTTTTCGTCGTCTTGCTAAAATCAACCTTATTTAATTCGCTAATTTGATCATTAGTTAAATCCGTTACCTTCATTCCAGCTGCTTGGACTGCCTTAGCTGCGGCTGAATTTAAGGTAGTAGTTGCTACTGATCTAGCAGACGCACTCGTACCTGAAACAGCACTTTGATTTCCGGCTACTGACGTAGTATCAGCACTTGGGGTAACATTTGCTTGTGGTTGGCTAGTCGTTGCTGTGGGCGTTTGATTAGCCTGTGCAGTAGCGCTAGCTTGACCACTCGTCAAATCAACGAACGTCGCTGAACTCGTTGGCGTCGTATCAGCTGAAGCGCTCGTCACCCCCCCTAAAAAAATACCTAAGCTAGTTGCAAATAAGGTCGCAACTACCCAGTTTTTGCCGGCTTTATAAAGTTTCTTATGTTCCTTTACCATTTTAATTTCCTCCTAAACAATTTTGAAACCATATGTTACTCGTTTAACACCCCTACATATTACTCGAGTAACACTTTTTTGCCAAGCCTTTTTTCAAAAAAGATTCACATTAATTGTCAAACATTGAAGCAATCGTGACTTTGAGAAAGCAAAAAGGTAAGGTAACCCTTTAACTTAATATGGTTTGCCTTACCTTTTATTTTTCACTAAAACAACATTTTGTTTAATGGGAGCGTGCCCTCCCCCATTTATTTACGGTACTTCCGAGTGTTTTCAGCAAGGTGGACTAATCCCCGAAGAAAATCATGAGTGCTAGCTTCATAGTCATATTTTTTACCAAGATCATAGATATAACCATTAATGTAGTCAACTTCCGTCATTCGATCCTTACTCATATCTTGATACATCGATGGGTAATGTAAGGGATTGGCCACGGCGCTTACGTACTTAACTGTCTCCCATTCTTCTTCCCGGGTTGAAAGTAATTGCACCCCAGCCCGTTCAGCAACATCGAAGGCCTCATTAATTAATTGTTTGCTTAAACGTTCAGCACCTTCATAATCAATGAATTGCCCCATTTGGATTTCAAAAAGGGTACATAAAGTATTAATGACAGAATTGAAGACGACCTTGGTAAAGAGGGTCCCTTCACAGTTATGGTTAAGGTGCGGGTTAATATTAGCCACCGTAAAGTCTTCAACCATTTGGTCAAGCCATTCGGCATCTTGGTTATTTTGCGCCGCTAAGTTAATTGAACCAGCGCCAACCTTACCAATAAAGTCAACGTCCCCAGCCTTGTTCAAAACGGTCGCAATTAAACAAGTCCCAGCGGCAACCCGATCTTTAGGGAAGTATTGGTTAATCTTTTCCAAATGCCCCATCCCATTCATCCCGGTGAAGACGTGTTGAGTCTTAGGATCAAAAGCATGGGCCGTCCGGTCTAATAAATCTTGCAAAGTCATCTGCTTAGCAAAAACAATCCAAACGTCTGGATTTCCTTGATATTCTTCCGGATTAAAAATTTTAACCGGAACTAAATGGCGGTTTTCATGATCCCGGGAGACATAAACCCCACCTTGTTTTTGAATAGTTTCAACTTCCGGCGCCCAGTTATCAACAAATTCAACTTCGGCCCCCGTTACTTCTTGGAGTAACACCCCAAAACGAAGTCCCATCGCACCAGCACCTAAAACGGTATATTTTAACGTCATATGTATGTTCCTCCTTATGTTCAACCATGAAATCCCAACCAACCACCCAAATTTAGTAATTCAATTAAAATAAATTAAGTTTGCCAACCCGTTGGACGGCTTCAACCAAACGTTCTGGAGAAATCAAGAGCCCGATCCGGACGTAACCTTCCCCATACTCCCCAAAGCCCCGGCCGGGGGCAACGGCCACAGCCGCTTTTTCCAATAATAAATCAGCAAATTTTTCACTGGTCATCCCCGTTGGCGTCTTCATCCAAGCATAAAAGGTCCCCTGTGGTACAAAGCCTTGCCAACCGATTTGCTTGGCGGCACCTAAGAAGGCATCACGCCGACTTTGGTAACGATCAACTAGCTTTTGGATTTCACCATCCCGTTCTGGGGCTTGGAGGGCATCAATTGCCGCATATTGAAGGGCCGGGAAAAGACTGACGAAAAGATGATCCTGGATTAAATTAAGGGCTTCAATAATGTCGGGATTGCCGACAGCAAAGGCAATTCGCCAACCAGCCATGTTAAAGGTCTTAGAATAGGTATAAAATTCAATTCCGACTTCCTTTGCTCCGGGAACTTCCATAAAACTAACCGGCTTTTCGCCATCGTAACCTAAGGCCCCATAGGCAAAGTCGGAAATAATCCCGACCTGGTATTTTTTCGCCCAGGCAACTAACTTCATATAGAATTCCTTAGTTGCAACGGCCCCCGTTGGGTTGTTGGGATAATTCAAATAGAAGAACTTAGCCCGTTTGGCATCAGCTTCCGGAATTGCGTCCAAGTCGGGAAGAAAATCATTTTCTGCCTTAAGAGGGACGGTCTTAAATTCAACTTGTCCCAAGGCCGCTCCAGAAAGGTAGTCTGGATAACCAGGATCCGGAAGCAGGAAAAGATCCCCAGGATTCATCAAAGCCCATGGTAATTCAACTAAACCAATCTTTGAACCACCTAAAATAACGACCTCTTTTTCCGGGTCAAGGTTGGCGCCATATTGTTCATGATAAAAAGCCGCTGCTGCGTGCTTAAAGGCAGGCAACCCCCGAAATAACGAATACTTATGGGTTTGGGGATCTGCCACCCACTTCTGGGTACTTTTAACAATATATTCCGGGGTTGGTTGATCTGGATTCCCTTGACCCAAGTTAATTACATCTGCTCCGGTTGCAATTTTGGCATTTACCTTAGCAACGAGACTAGCAAAAAATTGTTTTGGTAATTGATTTAATAGTTCAGATTGTGGAAATTCCATATAATCACTCTTTCCTGCAATATTTTTCTTACCGGTATAATTCTGGTCGTCGGTCATTTTGAATATCAAATAACTTTTTTGCTTCTTGAACCGCGGTTTGATCAACTTCAACTAAGGTGATGCCCGCAGTTTCACCAGCATTTGCGAGTACTTCACCACTTGGCGCTATTGCCATGGAATGACCATTAAAGCGATTATTGGGATCATCCCCAACCCGGTTGACACCAATCACAAAGGCTTGGTTTTCAATTGCCCGGGCTTTAAGGAGAGCTTCCCATTGTTCAATTCGCGAAGCTGGCCATTCGGCAGGGAGAAAGAAGATGTTAACGCCCTTAGTTCCAGCGGTCCGCCACCATTCGGGAAAACGTAAATCATAACAAATTAAACTTGCGCTCTTTAAACCAGCAACTTCATAGATCGCCGACTGATCCCCAGCTGCAACATATTGATCTTCTTGCATGGGGCCAAAGCGATGAGCCTTATCATATTCCGCTACTACTTGACCAGTCTGATCAAAAGCATAGGTCGTGTTATAAAAGCGCCCGTCCTTTAAGGTCGCAACTGATCCAGCGACCACGTTCAGTGCTAACTGTTTGGCTAATTGACCAACCAAGGTCTTAGTCCGGCGACCATCTCGGTCAGCAAGCAATGGGAGGCTTCCTAAATCATAACCGGTGTTCCACATTTCAGGGAACACCACCACCTTAGCCCCTTGAGCTTTAGCTTGTCCTAAGGCTTCGCCAACCCGACTGAAATTTTTAGCGGGGTTACCAAATTCAATGTCCATTTGCACCATTGCTACCTTAACCACAGTTGCCTCCTTGTAGCCGTTCGCTACTTTCTTTCATAATAATTAAATTCTATGGTTGAATTCTAATTTAATTCTCATATGATGTCAACGAAATCCGTTGCTATTTTTGAACGTTTACAATGAAAGATTGTCATTTAGTTAATTTAATCAAACAATTAAACCATACAGTTAAATCAAATCGGCTCTTCAAAACCGATAATAGCGAACATTACCGGCGACTAACAGCTTCCAATCCAGGTTAAAAGCGAAAAGTTATGCACATTGGTTATTAAATAAATATCTATTTTTATATACATTTAAATTTGCAAAAATCTTTAAAATGTTAACTTTTATAAATTGGACGCGCACCAATATTCATCATTCAGATTAATTAAACTAAAAATAATGATTTTAGCTTTACTTTTTATGGATAATAATGCAAAATGGATAGCAATTCTTAAATTATTTATGTAAAAAATATTCAATAGTGAATTTTAGGAGGACCTATGGAAAGCTCAGCAATTATTCAGCTTCTTCCGCTTATGATTGAGGTTAGCCGACGACGAATGGTCGCATAATTATAAAACTTGATCACTAAACTATCGGGAGGAACTTAATCATGAAAATTAAAACCATTAAAAAATTACTCGGCTTTGCCACCATCGCTCTCTTAGGAGGATTAATTTTAACCGGCTGTGGAAAGTCAAACGCTGATAACAGTTTAAAGCATATTCAAAATAAGAACGAATTGGTCGTTGGGACTTCGGCTGACTACCCACCATTTGAATTCCAAATCGTTAAAAACGGTCATAAGCAAATCGTTGGTTACGACTTAATGGTTGCCCAAGCGGTCGCTAAAGACATGGGCGTAAAGTTAAAAGTAGTTAACACTGAATTTCCATCCTTAATCTCAGAGCTTCAAGATAAGAAAGTCGACATTGTCATGGCTGGGATGGTTTCCACGCCACAACGGAAAAAAGCCGTTGACTTCTCAAAGTCCTACTACACCGTTAAGAATGTGCTCTTAGTCAAGAAAGCTGACGCCGATAAATACAATACCGCTACTAGTTTGAAAGGCAAGTCAATTGGGGCCCAACAATCAACGACCCAAGAAACGATTGGGAAGAAACAACTCTCCGCTGCAAATTTGGTTACCGAAGCGAACTTTACCAGCTTAACGAGTGAACTTAAGAACGGGACTTTGGCTGGAGTCGTTACCGAAAGTGAAATCGCCGATAACTTAGTTAAGACCTACCCTGACAAGTATGCGATTGCAAAGGTATCCTTAACCACTCCAAAGGAAGACGCCCAAATTAACATCGCAATGCAAAAGAACAGTCCAGCTTTGAAGAAACAAATTAACAAGACAATCACGAAGTTACAAAAGAACGGCCAACTCGACAAGATGTTTAAGAAGGCCCAACAACTTCAACTGGAATACAAGTAAATTCCCGGCTTTTCTGGGGCAACCTGGAAAAGCTTTTTATATAAGCAGAGAAAGGATTCACCATGGAATTACTAAAATACTATCCAATGTTTTTACAAGGGACAGCCCTTACTATCATCATCACCATCATCGGGAGTATCTTTGGGATTATCCTGGGGTTAGTTTTCGTGATGATGCGACTTTCAAAAGTCAAGGCCATTTCAGCAATTGGCCGGACCTACATCGCCATCGTCCGGGGGACACCTTCAATGATTCAAGTGATGTTAATCTACTACACTTTGGCTAAAACGATGGACTTACCAACCATCCAATTCTTAGGTTCATCCCTCGATCGGATCATCCCCGGATCAATTGCCCTTGGGATTAATTCAGGGGCCTATGTTGCTGAAATTTTTCGGGCCGGAATTACCGCAGTACCAGTTGGTCAAACTGAAGCGGGGATTTCCCTTGGTTTATCAGATCGGACCACAATGACCTCCATTATTCTTCCCCAAGCCTTCCGGAACATTTTGCCGGCTTTAGGGAATGAATTTATTACCCTGGTTAAGGAATCATCCGTCCTCTTCTATATTGGGGTCCAAGAAGTAACGGCTCAAGCCCTAAGTGTCGGAGGAACCCTCTACAACTTTATTCCACCGCTGTTAGTATCGGCCATGATCTACTTTATCTTGACCTTTGCCCTTTCCCAAGTCTTCGGGCAAATTGAAAAGCAAATTAATAAAAAGTACGCCCACTTAGGCTAAGGAGGGATTTTATGAGTAACGTAATTGAAGTTAAAAATTTACACAAAGCGTTTGGTACTAACACCGTTTTAGACAATATCAACTTTACAGTTGCCAAAGGAGAAAAAGTCGTCTTAATCGGTCCTTCTGGTGGGGGAAAAAGTACCCTCTTACGGTGTTTAATTCGGCTTGAAGAAGATTATACTGGTGAAGTTAACTTTGAAGGAAAAAACGTTAGCCAAGCTAATAAGGACCAGCTCCAAACTCTCCGGCAAAAGATGGGCTTTGTTTTCCAACAATTTAACCTTTTCCCCCACATGACAGTTTTAGAAAACATCACTTTCGCACCTCTGAAACTAAAGATCGATGAACCCGATAAAATTAAGGCTCATGCCATGGAATTACTCGAACAGGTTGGTCTTGCTAATAAGGCTAAAGCTTATCCCCAATCCCTTTCCGGTGGACAACAACAACGGGTTGCCATTGCCCGGGCCTTAGCAATGAAGCCCGAAGTAATGCTCTTTGATGAACCAACATCGGCCCTTGACCCTGAAATGGTCAACGATGTTTTAAACGTTATGAAGCAACTTGCTGCCGATGGGATGACGATGATTATCGTAACCCACGAAATGTCCTTTGCCAAAGACATCGCTGATAAAGTCCTCTTCATGGACAAAGGGAAAATCGCTGATCAAGGTAGTGCTGATTACATTTTCCACGATACAACTAATCCCCGGACCAAGGAATTCTTGGCAAAGATTATGGGGTAAACAACCTGAGAGAAAATCTTCACGACGACCTTAGTTTCTAAGTAATACTCGGATAAGCGGCTAGTAAGAAATTTTACAATTTCTTACTAGCCGCTTTACTTAAGTTCAAATTTCCTAGTTGTTGTCTTTTGCAATTGCGGCCAATTAATCTGATAGCCAATCCCTGGTTGATCAGGTACCTTTACGAAAGTGCCATCCAAGGTAACTGGTGGCTTAATGATATCAGCCGCAAAGAAACGCTCTGAAGCTGACAAATCATTGGCAAGGGTAATTCCTGGTAAAGTCGCTAAGGCTAGGTTGGAAGCTCGACCAATCCCTGTATCGACCATCCCACCGACCCAACAATCGATTCCAACTTGCTTTGCATAGGCTTGCATGGCTTTGGCCTGACTTAAGCCGCCAACTCTAGCGATCTTTAAGTTAATTACTTTTCCGGCCCCTAATTTCACCATTGCCTTTACGTCTGCCAAGGTAACAATGCTTTCATCAAGACAAATTGGTGTTTTAATTTGGGCTTGGAGTTCAGCGTGTTCAACTAAGTCCCCGGCCGCAAGCGGTTGTTCAATCATCAATAAGTCCAGTTGATCAAATTGCCTTAAGTGTTCAAGATCGGCCAAAGTGTAAGCTGAATTAGCATCGGCCATTAGCATTAAGTCAGGAAATTGATCCCGGACTGCCTTTAAATAGGCAAAGTCCTGGCCCGGTTTAATCTTGATTTTAACCCGTCGGTAACCTTCATTCACCGCCGTCTGAACCTTTCTAACCAAAGTTGTTGGATCGGTTTGCAAACCAATGGCAATTCCAGCCTCAGCTTTTTCTCTAACCCCGCCAAGGGCTTGGGCTAAAGGGATTCCCTGCCGCTTCGCAGATAGATCCCAAAGGGCACAATTTACCGCTGCTTTAGCCATTTCATTCCCCCGGAAGCCTGTAAATTGGTCGTCAAAGTCAGCAGGCGTCGTATAAAAATGATTAATCATCTTGGGAAAGACTAACTGCGTTAAAAATGCCCAAGCTCCTGCCCGAAATTCGGCAGTATAAAAAGGCGTCGCAAAGGCGGAACATTCTCCGTATCCGTGATTTCCTAACTCATCAGTTAATTCTAAGATTAAAGCCGGCTTAGCTACCATCATCGCTTCACTGCTACCAAAAGGATGTAAAAGTGGCAGATCAATTTGCCAGAGGTTAATTGCGGTAATTTGCATGACAAAGTCCTTTCATTGGTTAAATCTTTTGCTAATTATAAGCACTTTCCATGCTAAATCAAAATAAGTGATCTTTAAAAATTAGAAATCTCTAACAAAACGCTTGCAATTATTTTTGATCTCGGTTATAGTACTAGTAATTTTATGATTCGGTATGAAAAACACAAAGAAACGGAGATTAGTGGTAGCATCGCTTGCATAGCGAGCCTAAGTTAGTGAGAGTTAGGTCAACGATGCTATCATGAAAGTAACCGTGGAGTGGCTAAGGCGACAATTAGGAGTTTTAGCCGGGAGCGCCCGTTATCGCGCCAACGTATCTGATTAATTCACGTACGGGGTAAGGTGTCACTAGTGATGGTGACATGAATAAAGGTGGTAACACGCACAAGCGTCCTTTTAAGTGCAAACTTAAAGGGGCGCTTTTTTCGTACCGAAATTAATGTAAAGTAACGTCGTAGAAAGGAATGAGGAAAATGAATAATCAAAAACTAACTTTTAGATCAACTTTATTGATTGGTTCCTTAATTTTCGGAATGCTCTTTGGGGCGGGAAATCTAATTTTTCCAGTTCACCTCGGGCAAATGGCCGGAAAAAACTGGTTAACAGCGAGTAGTGGCTTTCTAATTTCTGGGGTGTTAATTCCCTTACTAGCTTTACTTGCCCTTAGTATTACCCGCTCCAAGGGGATCTATGACTTAGCCCGACCAAATAGTCACTGGTATGCCCTCATCTTTTTAATTCTAATTCACGCTACCCTAGGGCCACTATTTGCGACGCCGCGGACGGCAACCGTTTCCTATACTATTGGGATTGCCCCGTACTTAAGTAGTACCCATCAAACGCTTGGCTTACTAATTTATTCCGCCCTCTTCTTTGGACTAACTTACTACTTCTCCTGTCACCAAGGTCAAATTACTACTTTAATTGGTAAATTACTTAACCCCTTATTCTTACTGCTCTTATTTTTAATCTTTTTACTAGCCGGTCTCCATCCGATGGGTCAAGCTTTCCAAACTGCGCCAATTGCCTCTTACCAACATACGGCTTTAACCAACGGTATTTTGCAAGGTTATAACACCATGGATGGGCTTGCGGCTCTCGCTTTTGGGATCACAGTTATTACCGCCATTCAGCGCCTTGGCATCCAACATCCCAACCAAGTTGCTTGGGCTAGTACCAAAGGAAGTTTCCTCGGTTTAGTTGGGATTGGGATTGTCTACCTTGGCCTAACTTGGTTGGGGGCAACGAGTCTCCATCACTTCAAAATGGCTACCAACGGGGGGACAACCTTAGCCCAAATCGCTCATTTCTATCTCGGTACCACCGGTGATGCTCTCTTAGCAACCTTAACTACTGTTACTTGTATGACCAGTGCAATGGGGTTAGTAATCGCCTTCGCCCAAGATTTTCACCGGCGTTTCCCCAAAATTTCTTACCGGACTTTCTTACACTTTAACTGCCTCTTATCCTTTACCGTTGCGAACCTCGGTTTAAACCAAATTATCGCCTGGTCAACGCCATTCTTAATGTTCCTTTATCCCCTAGCAATCACCTTGATTATCCTAGGAATTTTATCGCCACTTTTCCACCGGGATCAACTGGTCTATCGGATTGTAACTAGCCTTACCCTTTTTCCAGCAAGCTTTGATATGCTAAACAGCCTTCCCTCACCTCTACACAATTGGACACCTATCCAAAACTTAATTAACTTTGCCCAACACTATTTTCCGCTTTTCAACCTCGGTTTAGGCTGGCTAATTTTTGGGGTTACCGGCCTGATTCTTGGGATTAGTTGGCATTTCATTAGTCACGCTTGGCTAAAAGACCAACCTCTTTCTGAAAGTTGAGATACTTAGCAGTCACATATTAGAGATAACAATCTTCATCACCATTATTATTAAGAATGTTGGTCCTTAACACACAATAAAGCCCCTTGACCAAGGCTATAATCCCCTCTAAGTATACAGATGAAATAGAAAATTCATCTTATGCTTGGAGGGGATTTTTGTGTCTAGAAAATCAAAATGTAGTGTAGAACAAAAGCTAATTATATTGAATGAGGCCGTACATTCTAGCTTCAGAGAAGTAGCTAAAATAAAATGACTATCATGACTTAGTATCGTTTGTATAAGTGTCAAGGAATTGATGGCTTACGCTCTATTCATAGTAATCATAACTGAAGGCTTCTGATGATGAACAAGCAGAATTACTCAAGGCTATTTGAAAATAAATTAAGTTTAAGGTCGGCTTAAAGCGAATTACTAACTGCATGCGAAATCATGGGATTAAGGCAAATATCCGTAAAAAGAAACATAATCGGATTAAACGTCACGAAGAGTATATCAATAACAATTTACTCAATGAACAATTTGATCGTCAGAGTAAGAACGAGGGTTGAGTAACTGACACTACCGAAGTCCTGTATGGTAGTGAGTAGGTAATAAGGAAGGCACACGTGCATGTAGTAATGGATTTATATGGTCGCTATGTTTTGAGCTACAACATTTCAGCTACTGAAACAGCCGCATCAGCGATCGAATCTTTTAAGCGCACCTTCAAAGTAGAACTAGGCGCACAGCCAAGGATCCGGATCCATACGGATCGTGGCGTGGCTTACTGCTCAATGGCTTTCAATGATTACTTGGCTAAGCGAGCTCGTTCCAAAACCTTGGCGGAGTTAGAATAATCTGTTCAGTGTGTAATTAAATTTTTCAATGCAGAACGAGCTTATACATCCAAAAAAGGCTTGACCACGAAAAATTCCGTGCTCAAGCCGCATAAATAATTTTTCTATTTGAACTGTATACTTGACAAGCAACAGTGCCTAAAGCGGTGGTTTTTATTAACCACCGTTTTTGTCATCATAAACCTTTTTTCTGTTTTATGAGGTTTTACAAAAATAAGGAATGTTGATCTACCGGGCTTTTTAGCACCAATCAACATTCCCGAAAACACAAAAATGCCAACTAGAGGAATCGAACCTCCGACCTTCTCTTTACGAGGGAGATGCTCTACCGACTGAGCTAAGTTGGCATAAAAGAAAAGATGTTGACCCAACCATCAACATCTTACAACTCCGGTAGTCAGACTCGAACTGACGACACCCTGATTAACAGTCAGGTGCTCTACCGACTGAGCTATACCGGAATAATGCGTGGCGACGCCCTATCCTCGCAGGGAGCGATCCCCCAACTACTTTCGGCGCGTTGAAGCTTAACTTCTGTGTTCGGCATGGGAACAGGTGTATCCTTCAAGCCATCATCACCACACTGATCCGTTTCCGGATTGAAAGCTTGTGCTTTCAAAACTAAACAATATCTTCTCTTAATCGCAAACCTTCCACCTTTTAACTTGGTTAAGTCCTCGACCGATTAGTAATGGTCCGCTCCATGCGTCACCGCACTTCCACTTCCATCCTATCTACCTCATCATCTCTGAGGGGTCTTACTTCCTTAACGGAA
>DWYX01000032.1 GCA_019118465.1 Candidatus Limosilactobacillus faecipullorum
TTTTTCTCAGTTTGATCAACAGCTTCTTCGTCCTTAACCTTTTTCTTTGGTTTAATTTGCGTAACCCGGAACTCCTTGACATTCGAGTTTTCCATTTCAACCGGGATAAATGAGAAGTTTCCAACCCGTAAGGGATGATTTAACTTCAAACTATATTCTTCTTCTAGGAAGAAACCGTTTAAAGTTGCCACATCCAAATCTTCAAATTGCGGAATATCAACATCAAAGTAACGCTCGAAGTCCGCCAAATTGGTTTTCCCGGAGACCCGGTAAATCATATTTCCTCGCTCATCAGTACCATCTTTTTCGATCATGTCGCCATTAATATGGTCAATTTCTTCGCGTACATCACCGAACATTTCTTCATAAATGTCCTTATCCGTCACAATCCCCGAAGTTCCACCATACTCATCTTGAACTAAGCAAATCGGCGCTCCTTTACGCTCCATCTTCTTCAAAACATCTGTTAAGGCTTCACCTTCGTATACGGCTGGAATTTTTCGAATAATATCGCGAATAGAAGATTCAGAATCAATCTGGTTTTGACGCATAATGTCGTAGGCAAAAATGTATCCCACCACGTGATCCTTGTCATTATTGGCCACCACTGGATAGCGGGTAAACCGTTTGTTAAAGTACAATTGAACAGCATCCTTAATCTTAGCCGTTCGATCAATTACTTCTAATTGCGTCCGGTCAATCATAATATCTGCTGCTACCTTATCATTCATTTCAAAAGCCCGCCGCATGAATAGCACATCTTCTTCATCCATTACGCCGGCTTTTTCTGATTGCTTTGACAAGGTCATGATCTCATTTTGCGAATAAGTATCTTCTTCTGGTTGGACATTGAAACCCAAGGCCTTGGTCAAGGCTCCTGCAACTACCGCAAATAACCATACGAACGGGTAAAAAATCCAGTGGAAGAACTGAATCGGGTGCACAATCGCCATCAGAATTTGGACCGGCCGGTCAATCGCCATGTTCTTTGGAACCAAGTCCGTGAAGACCGCATGGAAGAACGTAAAGATCAACACCCCAACAATTGGAGCAATAACTCGCCGGACGTCCGCTGGAATTACATCAACCATCATCAAAAGGTCAGTAATATAGGTATCCCCTAACCACCCTAAGATTAATGACGTCATTGTCACCCCAACTTGAGCAGTTGAAAGATATTCGGAGAGGTTGGCCACCATGTGCTCCGCTTTTTGGACCGTCTTTGTTTGTGGCAACTCTTGCAACTCACTTGGTCGAACCTTTACCACTGCATATTCAAGTAAAGTAAACAGGGCCGCCAAAGCTAAAATCAAAACAATAATCAACAAACGTATCCAATAAGAATCTAACACGTATTCAACATCCTTTTCTCTTAAAATTTTTCACCCCTATTGTACCAAACCCCCTATCAGAAGGCGAGATCAAAGCCATCATTTTAGCATTTTTTCATCATTCATTCTGCAAGATTTGATCCAAACGGGCAAACATTGCTTGGGCTAATTGTTGCCCCCCGTACGGGCTAAGGTGCAAATTATCACCAAAATCACAGTCAGCTGCCAAGTAACCAGCTTCATCTGCCAAACTTGACGTTACATCAACCGCATACGGTTGCGTCAAAAGCCACTGGTTTAACTCTGTTCGTAATAAATTAGCCCTTGCCTGTCCTGCCCCATAAGCAGCTTGCGGAGTGCGTTTAGGACCTAACGTTGGCACCAAAAGAGTACCACCGTTTTGCACCACTAAGCGGTCTAATTCCATAAAACCGGTTTGAAGTTCCTTCATCGTCGGTAATGGCTGGCCTACAAGCGGTGGAATCAATAAATCGTTACCACCTGTTGAAGCAAGCATAACCTTGGGACGCCAAGGCGAATGGGCGACCCGACGCAACAAACTGTCACCAAACGTCGCCAACAATGGGGTCGCCGTTGTAGCATCACGTAAAAGTTGCGAACCCGAAATTGCCGTATTAATCAGTGCTACTTGATCGAAAAACTCAGTTAATAAGTGCCGTCCCACGGCCGCCGGTACCATCCCAGTTTCGATCAGTGAATCCCCCGCTAATTCAACCAAGGGGGCTTGTTTAGCCCGCCAAACCCGAAAACCAGCTAAATTAAACCAACTCTTCCGTTGCTGCCAACGCGCAGTTAATTGCGGCAACGCTGTGTTCCGACCACTTAGCGCCGCATTTACCAGGCTTGGATCGTACGTACTGGCAACATCGACATAAGTTTGCGGCGTTGTTGCGCGTAAACAAAAGTATAACGGTTGTCCAGCCTCAACCTTAAACGCAATGGGGTCCATTCCAAGCGCTTGACCAGCCGGAATGGTAAATGCAGTTTGCTGATCTTTGGTAATTCGAACCGCATCCTTAAACGCTGAATCGCGGCTTACCCAGAGCTCACTAAACGTTAACGGATGGTTGCCATAACTGTTGGTTAGCAAAATTTGAATTGCTTCCCCACTTAAAAACGGTGTTAGCTTAACAATTTGCGTCAAAGCGGCATAGGTAAACGGTTGTGCTTGGCTGTTGTGTGGCGTTTGATAGTAGCTGATTTCCCACGGCATCTTGCATTCCTCCCAAACAAATTCTATATGTACAAAAGGAGGTTGGAATCTCCAACCCCCTCTTTTTTCGTTGATGACATTAATGTTGTTCTGTTAAGAGATCTAAAACATCCTCACGTGGAATGCCCACAAAATATTTGTTTAAGTCAACGTCTGCCAGAACCGCTTTCATCGCTGCCGGCCGATAATCAACATTCTTCAACATCGTTTCTAATTCGTGAACATCGCCAGTTCCGAAGAAATCACCATAAACTTTGAGTTGACTGATCTTACCTTGTTCCACTAAGAAACGAGCATCAATCGTCCCAGCAGTAAAGTGCTTCCGCTTTTGAACCGTAAATTCAGGTGACTTACCGTAAACCCAATCATCGTTCTTGTACCATTTATTTTCAATTGCTTCAATCGCCTTGTCATCTTCCGGCGTTAGATGGTACTCGTTTTGACGAGCCTCTTCAATTGAGTTGACCTTCATAATCCGCTTAATCAATTCATCACGGAATTGTTGTGTCGTCAGGTTTTGGAATTCTGGCTTCAAGTAAGGCATGATGTTAGTAACCCGGGAACGAACTGATTTGATTCCTTTAGATTCAATCTTGTCCTTCGGTACCCGCAAAGCTTCAGCTACAACATCCGTATTCACGTTATACATCAACGTCCCATGTGAGAAAGTCTTGCCATCGCGTGAGTACATTGCGTTACCTGAGAATTTCTTCCCATCAATCACAATATCATTTCGTCCGGTAACTTCTGCTCCTGTCGCTCCCATATCATGGAGGGCTTCCACAACAGGCTTAACCAGCTCCTTAAATTCCCCAAACTTAACTTGTTCAGATGGAACTACGAAGCTAAAGCATAAGTTCCCCATGTCTTGGTACATCGCACCCCCACCAGAAAGCCGCCGGGTAATCGTAACACCATGTTCTTCACAGTATTTTTGATTAATTTCTTCCAACGTGTTCTGATTTCGACCAACAATGATACATGAGTCTTCAATATAGAAGAGCATAAATGGAACTTGCATGTGATCACTGTTCATCAAGTGCTGTTCCGTAGCCAAATTACGACGGATATCATTCGACGGCATTGCTAAATATTGCATCTTTCTCACTCTCTTTTTTCAAAATAATAGTCTTAGATGTTAGTTGGCATTCCTAAACCAACGTCAGCGGCGTCCATAATAATTTCAGACAATGATGGGTGCGCATGGATGGTCAAAGCCAAGTCTTCAACCGTATTGCCTGATTCAATTGCCAACGTCAATTCAGCAATCATGTTCGAAGCGTCAGCCCCAACAATTTGAGCCCCCACTAAGACACCAGTGTCCTTCATGAAGACCAAACGAGCAAAGCCTTCGGTTGCCTTCATGGAAACTGCCCGACCATTAGCAGTGAATGGGAACTTCGCCGTCTTAACGTCTAAGCCTTGTTCCTTGGCTTCTTCAGGACTTAAGCCAGTCGACGCAACTTCTGGATCCACGTAGCATACAGCTGGAATTGCATGGTAATCAACCACGGACGGTTGCCCGGAAATTGCTTCCGCTGCAATCTTACCTTCGTAACTAGCTTTGTGAGCCAAAGCTGGGCCGGCTACAATGTCACCAATTGCGTAAATATGATCAACTGAAGTCTTACCTGAAGCATCAACCGGAATCAAGCCCCGCTTATCGGTCTCAATGCCAACTTGTTCCAAACCAATATTTTGCGTATTTGGCTTCCGACCAACGGAAACTAAAACGTAATCTGCATTGATCGTTTCCGCTTTACCGTTAACTTCATACGTTACATCAACGCTGTCACCATTATCCTTCGCTTCTTTAGCCATAGCATTCGTAACAACCTTAATGCCCTTGCTCTTAAAGTTCTTCAGTACCGGTGCCGTCAGTTCCTTGTCGTAATTACGCAAGATCCGGTCAGTACCTTCAATAATGGTAACTTCAGTCCCAAAGTTGGCATAAGCAGAGGCTAATTCACAACCAATGTAACCCCCACCAATCAGAACTAACTTCTTTGGCAACTTGTCCAATGCCAACGCGCCCGTTGAATCGATAATCCGGCCACCAAACTTGAAGCCAGGGATTTCAATTGGGTGACTCCCCGTCGCAATAATCAAGTTCTTGAAAGTATACGTTTGGGCATGGTCATCATTCATTACCCGAATGTTGTGGGCATCCTTAATGTAGGCCGTCCCCCGCAGTACTTCAATCTTGTTCTTCTTGAAAAGGTAAGCAACCCCATTCGTCATCCGTTGAACTACGCTTTGCTTGTAGCCTTGAACCTTGGCAAAGTCTAAGTTAACGTCCGCACTGATCCCTTGGTCTGCGTTGTCTAAACTAGTCCGGTAGTTGTGGGATACTTGAATGATTGCCTTGGATGGGATACAACCAACGTTCAAGCAGATCCCACCTAAAGTGTCTTCCTTTTCCACGACGGCTACCTTTTGCCCCAGTTCAGCGGCGTGAACGGCAGCAACGTAACCACCAGGGCCAGAACCAATGACAATCGTATCTAATTCAATCGGAAAGTCTCCTACAACCATTTAAATCATCCTTCCATTAACAACAATTCAGGGTCAGCCAACAATTCCTTCAGCCGGTTCATTGCCCGTTGAACCGTCCCACCATCAAGGATCCGGTGGTCAGCTGCCAACGAAAGCTTCAAGACCTTGGCAACCTTTACCAAGCCATCTTCAACAACTGGTTCTTCAGAAATCTTCCCCATCCCTAAGATAGCAACTTCTGGCCAGTTAATGATTGGTGTAAAGTGACCGCCACCGATGGAACCAATATTCGTAATTGACATCCCTGTGTTAGCCATGTCAGCACCACTCAGCTTACCATCCTTAGCCTTAGCCGTGTTTGCGGAAATTTCCTTTGCAATTGTAAACAGGCTCTTTTGATCAGCGTTCTTGATGTTTGGTACAAACAAACCGTTGTCCGTATCCGTGGCAATCCCAACGTTGATGTAGTCACGGTAGTGGATTTCCATGTTAGCCATGTCTACCTTAGCGTTAAATTCTGGGTATTCCTTCATGATAACGGCCAGAGCCTTTGTCATGTAGGCCATAAATGTCAGGTGAACATCGTGACTAGCGGCCAATTCCTTGTACTTCTTGCGGTGATCCCACATCTTGTCAACCACCACTTCGTCGAAGACATGAATCATTGGAATTTCGCTGACAGACTTAATCATTGCCTTAGCCGTAGCCTTCCGCACAGCTGACATCTTTTCAGCATGTTCTGGCCAGTCTGGGGCAGCAGCTGGCGCAGCCGTTGCTGTTGCCATCGTATTCTCAGCAGGCGTTGGCGTAGCAGCTGGAGCTGGCGCAGCGGCAACAGCGCCACCACCGTTCTTAAAGGCATCAATATCAGCCTTGAGAACTTGGCCGTGGTTACCAGTCCCGGCAACTTGCGCAATATCAACCCCTTGTTCGCGTGCGTACTTCCGTACCCCTGGCATGGCCAATACTGGTAAACTGTGATCAGCCTTTGCGACCGGAGCAGCTGGAGCTGGAGCTGGCGCAGCGACCGGAGCTGGAGCTGGCGTGGCAGCTGGTTCAGGAGCTGGAGCTGGGGCTGGCGCAGCAGCTTCTTCAGCGCCTTCTTCAACATTTCCTTCCCCATCAGCAACTTCTAATTCAACCAAGACTTGCCCAACCGTAGCCGTTTCATCTGGTTGAACCAGAATCTTGGTAACCTTCCCGGTAACTGGGGAAGATAATTCTTCAACTGATTTATCGTTTTCGATTTGAACCAGATCGTCGTCCTTGTTAATGGTGTCACCTTCAGCAACGTGCCATTCACCGATGGTCCCTTCGGCCATCCCTTCACCAACGTCTGGTAACTTAAATTGGAACTTGCTACTCATTACTCTTTCACCTCGTTAGAAATTGACGGTGTCCTTGACAGCCTTTTCGATGTCTTCCGCATTTGGCAGCCACTGATCTTCGGCATCACTGAATGGGTATGGCGTGTCAGGAGCGCCAACAAACTTAATTGGAGCATCGAGGGAAAGGATTGCATCTTGAGAAATCAAGGAAGCAACTTGGTTCATTACGCCACCAGAACGTTGAGCTTCTTGAACCAAGACAACCTTTCCAGTCTTCTTAACCGTTGCCAGAATTGCTTCTTCATCCAATGGTGCAACTGTCCGCAAGTCCAGAACTTCGGCATTGATACCTTCAGCTGCCAACTTGTTAGCAACCTTCAGACTTTCTTGTAGCATGTAACCATAACTAATAATGGAAACATCCGTACCTTCACGCTTAACTTCTGCCTTGTCCAACGGAACCGTGTAAGCACCATCCGGAACTTCTTCACGCATGGAACGGTAAAGCTTCATGTGTTCCAGGAACATAACTGGGTCATCAGAACGAATGGCAGAAATCAGCAAACCTTTGGCATCGTAAGGACCTGATGGAATAACCACTTTCAGACCTGGCGTTTGTGCAGCTAACCCTTCCAAGTTATCGGAGTGCAGTTCCGGCGTGTGAACCCCACCACCAAATGGAGTCCGGATGGTAACTGGCATCTTCAACTTACCAGCCGTCCGGAAGCTTTCACGAGACATTTGGCCGGCGATTTGGTCAAAGGCTTCAAAAATAAAGCCCATGAATTGGATTTCTGGTACTGGACGCCAACCAGTAAAGGCTAACCCATTTGCCAGACCGATAATCCCAGATTCTGCCAATGGCGTATCAAAGACGCGGTCTTCACCGTGCTTTTCTTGCAAACCATCGGTAGCCCGGAAAACCCCACCGTTCTTACCAACGTCTTCACCGAAAACTAAAACTTTGTCATCACGGGCTAATTCTTCGTCCATGGCGTCCGTGATCGCCTTAACCATTGTTAATTTAGCCATGATTAGTTGCCCTCCTTAGCTTGGTATTCCTTAACCTGACGTTCAATTGCCGCTGGCGTTTCGTCAAAGGTTGCTTCAAGGAATTCAGAAACCTTTTGTACCGGTTGACTTTCAACAACTGCCATTGCCTTTTCGATTTCAGCTTCTACTTCATCTTTGTAAGCAGCTTCTTTTTCATCGTCCCAAAGGCCCTTGTTTTCCAAGAACTTCTTCATCCGAATCAGTGGATCCTTTGCAAACCATTCTTCTTCTTCAGACTTTTCACGGTAACGCTTTGGATCGTCCCCAGACAACGTGTGAGCCCCGAACCGGTAACAAATCGTTTCAATTAAGACAGGCCCGTTACCAGCCGCAATCCATTCACGTGCTTGCTTGGTAACTTCGTAAACAGCCAGGATATCCATCCCGTCAACCAGGACACTTGGAATCCCAGCAGCAACAGCCTTTTGAGCCAAGACAGGAGCTGCAGATTGAACATGACGTGGAACAGAGATTGCGTAACCGTTGTTTTGAACAACAAACAGTGCTGGTGCTTTGAAGGAACCAGCAAAGTTAATCCCTTCGTAGAAGTCACCTTGAGAAGTCCCACCATCACCAGTGTAGGTCCAGGCAACATTCTTTGAGCCGCTCTTCTTCAAACCAAGCGCAACCCCAGCGGTTTGAACGTATTGGGCCCCAATGATGATTTGAGGTGGCACCGCGTTTAAACCATCTGGGTAAACGTTCCCGTTAACGTGACCGATTGACCACATGAAGGCCTTTTCCATTGGTAAGCCATGCTTGATTAATTGCGGGATGTCCCGGTATGCCGTTAACAAGAAGTCACCCTTGTCCATTGCGGCACTAGTTCCCATTTGGCTGGCTTCTTCCCCAGCGGTTGGAGCGAAGAAGCCTAACCGACCTTGACGGTTGAGCTTCGTTGAACGGTCACCCAAAACCCGTGACCAAAGCATTTGCTTGTAAAGGTCAACATATTGGTCGTCAGATAAGTCTGGCATCAAGTCAGGGTTCACAACTTCCCCATCGTTGTTCAGTACTTGCAAAGTCTCGTATTCTGGTGTGTGCTTGAGACTTTCAAAGTCTAATTGTGTCATTATCAATGCCCTCCTTTATTTCGTTAGCGCTTACATATAATATAAATCTTTTTGAAATTAAGTCAATATTGTGTAAAAAAATACTTTCCCCAATTTGAGATTCTTCACAAACATTGCCGCTTTTGTCAATTATCTATCACCGGTTTAATCATGTTCGCCTCTTTTTGACCGATAAATATGTTCACTAAATTTTTTTGGTTTTTTAACTAATGTTATCGCTTTCACAAATTTGAAAGTTGATATTGGCAAGGGAAATCGATTTATAGCCTGGTCTGTGATCTCACCGCGATCAAGTTTTCACGTAAGCTTAGCTTGGAAAAACACCCCCTTGACGGCTCTAAACCAGCTAAAAACCCGCAAATTTTATCTTCTTATCAGATAACTCCAAGCCAACTGCAAGGCAAACTGCCAGTTACTACCCCGCCAAACTAACGAGCCGCACCAAGCTCTATCCACGAAATATACATCCGTTGGTCCAATTCGTTCATCACGAACGGGTGTTTAAAGCAACCACTATCCCCCATCTCTCAATCGCTACGCCCAAAGTTGACCAACTTCCAGAACACTTCCTACCCGTCTAACACGATGACAAACCCTAGTTCCAGCCCCTTCAGTTGACCATTCGCAGTGACAACTTTAGTAAATAATTTACTGAAAGAAAAAAGACGGGGCACTGCCACCGTCTTAGTAAGGTCTCTTAGACTTTAATTGTAATTGCAATCAGTGTGTTGGCTCTTAACCGACGCTGATGCCACCGTATCTAATTTGCTACCATCATTTGGTGTAAAGTAATACGATGGCCCATCAATCCCTTCATCGTAATCAATTTGTGCATCGAGCCCTTCAAAGAACCAGTAGTCAGCCGCTTGAACATAGAAGTGTAAGCCATCGACTTCCGTGTCAATCACCGGTTTGTTGGGATGGTCACACCGGGCCATCCCCGCCGAAAAGCCAGTATGGGCATTCGTTTCGCCATAGACTTTCCCAAAAAATTTGATGCCTTGACCCGGTTGAAGATGCATTTCTTCCTTAAACCACTGAATGATCCGGGGACTCAAATTCAACTTTGATAATGGTGCATTTCCTGCCATGATAAAATCTCTCCTCGCAATCGCTTTCAATTTGTAAGTTTAGAATAGCACACATTTAGCAAATGAAAAAGGATTTTGTTTAGGCCTCCCCTTCCCACTCGGCTAAAAAGCGCCTTACAAATTGGTGCATAAAAGTTTCCCGTTCAACAGCGATCGCCTGCGCGGTTTTGGTATTCAATAACCCTGCCAATTTAAAGAGCTTCTCAGAAAAATGGTTGATAATAGTCTCATTAGCTAAGTTCCGATACTCGGCCCGATCTAGGTGTTCACGGGGAGATAGTTGAGGATCATATAGTTTTTCACGATGCTTGCCCCCATAATAAACTGCCCGGGCAATCCCAATGGCCCCTAATGCATCTAGCCAATCCGCATCCTGAACAATTTGGCCGGCCAATGACAGTTGGGGCCGCGAACCATCCAACGTATTGGCAAATGACATTTGCGTGATAATTTGCATGATTTCGGTTTGTTGGTCCGCCGAGAATTCTTGCTGACCCAGGAATTTTTCCACGGCCGCCTCAGCCGCCTGAACATCCGCAAAAAGTTTTTCGTCAATCGTGTCATGAAGATAAGCGGCTACGACTGGTAAGAAAGCATCAACTCCCTCAGCTTGGGCAATCTTTTGGGCTAAGCGGGCCACCCGCTTTAAATGATCCATGCCATGCCCGGTTGTATCGTGGCCAAGCTTTTCTTGCGCAAACGCCTGCACGGCTTGAAGTTGTTGTTGCTGACTTAACATCGGTTGGTCCCTCATTTCTTAACTAAAACGTACGCGGCCTAGCTGTTTAAGACTAGCAGACCGCACCAAATTTCACTCTACTTCACCTTTAGTATACCATTCCATCGTGAAACTTGTGACTTGAACTCTTGGTTTACACTATGTTAAGTTGTTATATACGTTCTAAAAATCATTTGGAAAGCGAGGGTGTTAATATGCACTTAACCAAAGCATCAATGGAAGATCTGGCACGAATTGTGGAAGTCTTGGAAGACGGCAAAAATCAACTCGCAGAACGAGGGGTTGACCAATGGCAAGGTGAATATCCAAACATCAGCCAAGTAAAGGCCGACATTGAAAACGGGTTTGCCTACTTAGTCCACGCGGATGATCACGAGACCGTGGGCGTCTTTTC
>DWYX01000033.1 GCA_019118465.1 Candidatus Limosilactobacillus faecipullorum
AACTACAGGAGGAAATAACCTATACCAGTTGACCAAAGCCAATGATAATTAGAGGCTATCATGCGGTGACCAGAAAGCAAGTTGTAATGTCACAAAAAACAAAAGGATTATTTTTAATATACGAGGAGGAATTTGTATGAAAATTTACCTAGCTGGCCCATTCTTCTCCGCCGAACAAATTGCACGGATTGAGAGAGTTGAAGAAGCCCTATCAAACAATTCAACTGTTACCAGTTACTTCAGTCCGCGGCTTTCTGACGAAAATAGTCAAGCCACCGCTCCTGAAGGTAGTCCCGCCTGGGCAAAGCAAATCTTCAAAAAAGATGTCGCCGAGATTGATAAGGCTGATGCCTTAGTGGTTGTTGCCGATTATGTTCATGCCAACATGGACTCGGGAACAGCCTTTGAAGTTGGTTATGCCTTTAATGCCAACAAACCGATTATTGTTTTACAAGAACTGGTTGACGAACCACTAAACTTAATGATTGGTCAAGCTGCTCATTACTACACTCAAAATGTAAATGAAATTAGTACCTATAACTTTAATCAACTGCCGGCAAATGAATTTACTGGTAAAACCTTCTAAATTATAACGTTTGATTAGTAAAAGCACCACTAATTTAATGGCTAAAATAATCCTTCCTGATTGATTAGCCAGAAATTAATGGTGCTTTTTTAGGATAAAATTTATTATTAGTATTCCATTAAAGCCTTGACATCGTAATTAGCCAGTTTCTGCCGTCCATTTAGCGCTTTTAATTCGATCAGAAACGCCGTTCCAACTACGACGCCACCCATCTTTTCGACCATTTCAATTGTTGCGCCAATCGTACCACCTGTTGCTAAGAGGTCATCAACAACTAAAACCCGTTGGCCAGGCTTAATTGCGTCATATTCCATTTGAAGCGTTGCCGAACCATATTCGAGATCATAGCTAGCGCTGACCGCTTGGCGCGGCAACTTTCCCTTTTTCCGAGCAGGGGCAAACCCAACTCCGAGTTCATAAGCGACCGGACAGCCGACAATAAACCCACGTGCTTCTGGTCCAACGACCATATCAACATGCTTATCACGAGCGTAAGCGACTATCTCATCCGTGGCTTGCTTAAATGCCTTGCCATCCGCCATTAATGGTAAGATATCCCGAAAAATCACCCCTTTTTCAGGATAATCCGGAATACTTTCAACATACTTGTGTAAGTCTAATGACATAAGTTTCTCCTTTAATGTGAGTTAAGGTTTTGCTTGACCCATCCTAGTAATTGTTCACTAGTTGATCGTAATAGAGTTTGTTCAACTGCTAGTTGGGACATCCGTTGCCGATAACTCATTGTTTGTTTTAAATCTGCCCGCGTAATCTCTTCAACCGGTGCCAAAACACCGTTTTTTATTGTAACAAATCTAAGCTCCAAAAACACACGAATCATAAAAATTAACTGTTCATTATCGACTTGAAGATAATTTGCTAACTGCTGCCCCATCTGGTTGAGGTTAATTTTTTGCTGCCGAATCTTTTGATACAAGGCAACGAATTGTTGACGAACCGGCATTCCCCGTTGGTGTAATGGGGTCCGCGAGAAAAACATTAAGCGAATTTTTGCAACTTGCTGGCAATTTTGAAGGATCTTAATTAAAGTCGGTAAGTCTGGTGGACAGTCGACAATTACGACTTCTTGATCCGTTAGGTCCATCGTCTGTGCCGTCCGACCACTAATAACTTGACCAGCTGCATTTCCCGTTAAGTTGTCCCGTAGTTGTTGATTAAAGGTAACATAAATTGACTTTTGCTTAAACATTGGCGCAATCAAACGCGTTACTCGGGCATCTTCAATTACTGGACCTGTAATTTTTAAATCTTGGAGCATTAGTTGCAGTTTAGTTTGTCCCCGCCAACGGTTAATTCCGATTTGAACTGCTAAATCAGGGGTACTTCCTTTTAACGATGCTAATAAATCCGCATTATTGAAGGCTAACACTGTCAGTCTTCCTTGCGAACCAGGTACCGTGAACTTTAAGTGCTGTTGCTTTTGTCCCATCGTTTGCAGATCACCAAGCTCAGTTGCTTTAAGTAAAAAAGTTGGCACCTCATTGCCAGGACCGAACGGGGCTAACCGTTGTAGTTGCCGATATAGTTCCAGTGTTAATTCTTTTGGTTCCAATTGACCAATAATCGTTAAACTTGCCCTTTTTTGACCATCAAAATTTTGTTGGTCAGCAGCCTTTATTAGCACTGAACGTAAAGTATCAGCTTGGTCAACTTCAAAGGATAAACCGCACGCGAGCGTGTGACCTCCAAAAGTAGTCATTAAGTCCCGGTGTTGATCCAGAGCCGTAAACAGGTCAAAACCATCCCGACTCCTTCCTGAAGCCTTTGCAACCATTTCACCTTGGTTAACACTGGCTACAATCGTTGGTTTACCAGTTGCCTGAAGAATGTGGCTCGCCACAATCCCCAAAATTCCTTGGTGCCAATCATGACCAACAATCAAAAGTACCGGACGATCAGCATTTTCTGGCTTCGCTGCTTCACCCATCGCTGCCTCAGTCACTGTTTGCACTAATTTTTGGCGCTCTTGATTGCAATCATCCACTGCTTTGGCTAGTTGGCTTCCTTGCTCTTCATCAAGGGTTGTCAATAATTCAACTCCCTGATTTGCATCTTCAAGCCGGCCCAAAGCATTTAAGCGGGGAGCAATTTGAAAACCAATATCTTCTTCCATCAAATGAGCTTCATCCACATTGGTTAGGCTGATTAACTCGTGAAGGCCAACCCGGACGCCTTGGCGTAATTGCTGAATTCCCATTGAAATTAGCGTCCGATTTTCCCCCATAACGGAAACGACATCAGCGATCTCACCGATTGCAACCAAATCCAAAAGTTCAGTTGGAAATTCTTCCAGCAAGGCCCATGCTAGCTTAAAAGCAACGCCTACCCCAGAAAGATCGCCTCCTTGGTATTCATCCCCAGGATACTTAGGATGAACAATTGCCTTTGCAACTGGTAACTCCGCCGGTAAACTGTGATGATCAGTAATTACAACGTCGACGCCTTGATCATTAGCAAAATCAATTGCGGCTTTCCCAGAAACCCCGTTATCAACCGTCAAAATTAGTTGGGTTCCCGCTTCAATTAATCGTTGGTAAACTGCTTGGTTCGGTCCATAACCATCCTTAAAGCGATTCGGCACGTAATAATTTACGTTAGCACCGATGGTTTCCAATGTTTCATACATTAAAGCCGTACTTGTAATCCCATCAGCATCATAGTCCCCATAAACAGTAATTAGTTCATTATTTTCAATCGCTGTCATGATCCGATCAACTGCTTTATCCATATCATGAAGTTGAGTTGGTGGGAGAATTGATTGAATTTGAGGCTTCAAAAAAGCTTGGGCATCGGCAACTGACTCACATCCCCGATGGACCAAGAGATTCGCTAACATCCGTGGCAAGTCACACTGATCCGCAATCTGCGAAACCAATTTTTCTTGGTCAGTTGTTAATTGTTGCCACTCATAGTTTGCTTGTAACAAATCATCACCTCATTAATTCAAACTACAAATTTTTCTTGTTTTGCTGGTAATCAAAAAATTTTTTAATGGCCCAATCTCCTAGACCAGGAACCATCTGATAGATCCACGATAACTGCGCCGTATAAGTCGGAACATTAATTTCACGCCGCTTATATCCCACACTATCCCAAATTTGCTTTGCCAACGTTTCAGGTGTAATAAACATCCATGCCGGGAAATGGGCTATGAGGCGGTGACTTGGATCAGCAGAATCGAAAAAGGAAGTTTTTACTGGACCAGGATTAACGGTTAAAACTTGGACGCCATAATCAGCAACTTCCATCCGTAAAATATTACTAAAATGGATTAGTCCTGCTTTCGAAGCTGAATAAACCGCACTTCCTGGAATTGGGATCTTGCCACCTAAGGAGGCAACGTTAATAATTGCGCCATACCCTTGATCCATCATTTGCTTTGCGACTGACCGACTCAAGTACATGGCCGCCAATAAATTAACATTGACCATCTTAGCCATCGAGTACCGGGGTTGATTTGTTACTTCCACCAAGTCACCAACGCCAGCAGCATTGATTAAAACATCAATTTCCCCAACTTCATGCCGGACTTGATCCAAAATGTGATCAATTTCATCCGGATCTGTTAGATCAAGCGCAAACGAAAAGGCTGGTCGGCCAGATAAAATCATACACCGGCTAGCAATTTGCTTCAGTACCGCTAATTTCCGAGCACAAACAATCACAATTGCCCCTCGTCGGGCTGCCTCAAAAGCAATCGCTTTTCCAATCCCACCAGATCCACCAGCAATTAATACTACCTTATTTTTGAGTGAACGCAATGACTTTAATCGCCGCATCATCTTCGGTCACTTCCTTTTACTTCAATGGAATTTCAATCTCTTCAAAATCCTTTACAACCCGGGTTGCCGGGAAAATATCCCGAACTTGATAAGCTAGTTGCGCCGTAGCTTTTCCAACATACCGAGCCGAAATGTGGTTTAACAATAGTTGTCCAACGTGAGCTTGTTTGGCAATTGTGGCTGCCTGGGCATTGGTTGAATGATAGTAATTTCGAGCTAGCTTAGCTTCATTCTTAGCGAACGTACTCTCATGAACTAAAACATCCGCATGATCAGCTAATTCAAGCGCTGCCTTGGTTTTTCGGGTATCACCCAAGATCGCAACGACCCGGCCTTTTTGGGGAGTCCCAATAAAATCTTTACCGTCCAATTGACGACCATCAGGAAGGGTAACCACCTTACCAGCTTTTAATTGGCCATAAATTGGCCCTGCTGGAACGCCTACCGCTTGAAGTTTATCAACTAAAAGTTCACCAGGATGATCGTGCTCAACAACCCGATAGCCAAAACAAGCAATCTTATGATCCAATTTTTTGGCAGAGACAGTGAAGGTTTTATCATGAAAAATTTCCCCATCATCCGTCAACTCAACAAATTTAATTGGATAAGAAAGACGTGATTCACTTACTCGTAAAGCAACTTGAACGTACTCCTTAATCCCTTTTGGACCATAAATCGTTAAAGGCTCTGTTCCTCCTTGAAAGGAGCGAGAACTCAGCAATCCTGGTAAGCCAAAGATGTGATCACCGTGTAAGTGAGTAATAAAGATTTTTTCAATCTTTCGTGGCCGAATCGTTGTCTGTAAAATTTGATGTTGCGTTGCTTCACCGACATCAAACAACCAAACGGCTTTTCGTTCTTCCAATAATTTTAAAGCTAAACTTGAAACGTTGCGTTGCTTACTTGGGGAACCAGCCCCAGTTCCTAAAAATTCAATCTGCATTCATGCTTCCTCTTTATTGAATAAATTCAAAGGCAAAGTCTTCAATTCGAACAAGGTCACCATCCTGAATTCCCTTTGCCCGCAGTGCTTCATCAACCCCCATATGCCGTAATTGCCGGGCAAAGCGAAGTTGACTTTCTTCGTGCGTCAAATCAGTCATCTTAAACAGTTTTTCCAACTTTGCCCCACTAAGTACCCAAGTACCATCGGGATCACGACTAATTTCAAAAGCCGGTTCTTCATCCGGCGCCTTAATTTCGTAATTAACCGTTTCTGCTTCATCATGACTCAAACTGTCAAAGGCTGGGGTAGCGTCCAATAAGTTCGCCGTTTTTTGCATTAAGTCTTGGACCCCTTGGTGAGTGACAGCGGAAATTTCAAAAATTTCTGGATGTTGATCTTCTTTTGCTAAGGCTACCTTAAAATGAGCTAAATTTTTTTGCGCGTCCGGGAGGTCCATCTTCGTGGCAACCACAATTTGCGGTCGTTTCAATAATTCAGGATCATAATTTGCTAACTCATGATTAATAGCATGGTAGCGTTCAATCGCCTGCTCCGGATCTTGACTTCCCATATCAACAAGGTGTAATAAAACCCGTGTCCGTTCAATGTGCCGTAAGAATTGTAACCCGAGGCCGACCCCTTTGGAAGCTCCATCAATTAAGCCAGGCATATCAGCCATCGCAAAATCCCGGCCATCTGGCAACATCACCATCCCTAGATTTGGGACTAAGGTCGTAAATTCATAGGCCGCAATCTTAGGTTTGGCACCAGTAACCACTGATAATAAAGTTGACTTTCCAACGGAAGGGAAACCAACTAAACCAACGTCCGCTAACATCTTCAACTCTAACTCAAGGTAACGATCTTCACCAGGTTCACCGTTTTCCGCAATTTCTGGTGCTGGGTTCTTCGCCGAAGCAAACCGCATATTTCCACGACCGCCACGGCCACCCTTGGCAACCACTAAGGTTTGTCCCTTTTCCACTAAGTCCCCAATTATCTGACCTGTGTCAAGGTCACGAACCGTCGTTCCTTGAGGAACTGCAATTACCGTGTCTTCAGCTGTTGCTCCGGTCATTTGTTTACTCATCCCATTTTGACCATTTTGAGCCTTAAAAATCCGGTGGTAGCGGAAATCCATTAAAGTCCTAAGACCTTCATCAACTTTTAAAATAATGCTACCGCCACGGCCACCATCACCACCAGCAGGGCCACCATTTGGTACATACTTTTCCCGCCGGAAGGCAACCATTCCGTTCCCACCTTTTCCAGCATGTGCTTCAATCTTAATCTGATCCACAAAGGTTGTCATTTTTTTTACTCCGTTCTTTTAGCGTTAATTTTTATTATATTGGAAAAGCGAAAGTCCGTCAAAATCAGTCATGACTACTTCCTCGATTAACGGCTGCCCGTTTTTGCAAAGACACTTTGATCAATTGTGCTGTTTTTGCATTAATTCCTAAGGCATGAATTTCATCAACTGAAGCTTCTGCGATTTTATCAATCGAACCAAACGCTTTCAGTAACTTCGTCCTTGTCCGAGGACCAACCCCCTTAATCTCGTCTAGTCGCGAACTTAAAGAGTGCTTGGTATGAACGCGCCGATGGAAAGTGATTGCAAACCGGTGCACTTCGTCTTGAATTCGTTGAACCAGGTAAAAGCCCTGGCTCCGGGGATTTAAATCGACATGTTCGTCATTAGGCCCAAATAAGAGATCCGCTGTCCGGTGCTTATCATTCTTAACCATTCCAACAACTGGAATTTGGAGATCCAACTCATTTTCTAAGACATCTTTAACTGCATCCATTTGGATTGCTCCACCATCCATCATAATCATATCTGGTAATGGTTTTCCCTCTTTTAAGAGCCGCGAATATCGCCGCCGAATAACCTCTTTGGTACTTGCAGTTTCATCAGCATGATCAATGACCGTCGTTAACTTATACTTCCGGTATAGTTTTTTTGCTGGTTCGCCATCAATAAAAACCACCATCGCCGAAACCGGATCTGCCCCCTGAATATGCGAGTGATCAAAGGCTTCGATTTTGTGAGCAGTTGGCAAGCCAAGGGCATTCGTGATCTCGGTCATTGCCCCAGTGGTTTTTTGCTTATCCATTTCCAACAACCGGAATTTTTCGTTTAAGGATAGCCGCGCATTTTCTTCGGCCATTTCCAGTAAATGGACCTTTTCCCCCCGTTGAGGTGTCCGAACCGGAATCCCTAAAATCGCCGCCAATTCTTTGTTAGGTAGCCCCTTAGGTAATAAAAGTTCCTTCGGAAGGATATTATTCTTCCGTTGGTAGAATTGCAGGATAAAGGAAGTTAATTCTTCAGGCGCACTATCAATAACTGGAAAAAGACGCTTTTCCCGCTTCATTAAACGCGCTTGGCGAATAAAAAAGATTTGTAACGACAGCCACCCTTTATCAAAGTAGTAGTTAATCACATCCCGAGGCGTCTTATCGTTTGAAATAATTTTTTGCTTTTCCACCGTAACTTCAATGTAGTGGATTTGATCACGTAATTCAGCCGCCCGTTCAAATTCGAGATCCGTTGCTGCTTGATTCATTTTACGGGTTAATTCAGCTTTAATTTGACCGGTATTCCCGTTCAAAAAAGACTTAATCTTTTTAATCTGCGCTTCATAGACGCTGACTGGAACGGCTTTAAAGCAAGCCCCTAGACATTGCCCTAAGTGGTAATACAAACAAGGCCTCCCTTGGTAGCCATTACACCGTCGTAGAGGATAGACCTTCTGAATAAAGTGGACGGTTTCTTCAGCTGCGTAAACATTCGGATAAGGGCCGAAGTAATCTGCCCCATCATTTTTAATCTGACCAGTAATTTTAATTTGAGGATCACGTTCTTTGGTAATCTTAATATAAGGATAACCAGTTCCACGTTTTAACTTAATGTTAAAGTAAGGTTGGTGTTTTTGAATTAGCGTTATTTCTAATAAGAACGATTCCTTATTAGTAGAAGTAACGATAGTTTCAAAATCCGCCACTTCTTCAACCATTTTCGCCACTTTACCAGTATGACTACTCTTAAAGTATGAACGAACCCGATTTTTAAGATTTTTTGCCTTCCCAACGTAAATAATGTGCCCAGTCGCGTTCTTCATTAAATAGCAACCCGGTGCATCCGGAAGGAGGGCGAGTTTATGTTCTAGATATTCACTTGCCATGCTGCCATTCCCTTCAACTTTCCTATTGTACTATCTTTCTTCACCCTTGGTTATGAATTCCTTATTTATTTGGGTAGGCAATCTTTCTATGGTACAATGACAGATAAACTTAATACCGAGGTGAAAGAAATGGGATTAGTAACCCGTCGTCAAGACACGCTCGACCGCTTATTTGATAACTTTGCGATCGACCCAAAAAAGCCAACAAAGGAAAAACCAGCAGATCCAAAAAAAGAAACCAAAACTGATCAAAACACTACTAAAAAAGATTAATTAGTGCTCCCCCTATGTAAAAACGGTTGGAAGCAAAGATAAATTACGAACGGCCACCAATAAGGTTAACCAGGACCTTAAATTGGTGGCCTTCTTTTTTCCAACCGTTTAATTCTTACTTACGCCGATCAAAACCGTTTGGATACCGTTTGTTTAGGGTTTGGATATTCTTCTTGGCAACTTCTTCAAACGGAATATCTGCCCATTCCGCAACCTGAGACAGGTACCATAAAACATCCCCCATCTCATGAATTAGCTGTTCGCGATCTAACGGTTTCCCCTTAAAAGTATAACTTTTAACTAAATCAACGACTTGACCGCTTTCGCCAGCTAAGCCAAGCGCACAATTCGTTAAAACTTGTTCATTTCCATATAAAGTTCTCTTGGCCGCCTCTTGGTAGTCATTAAAGTCCATGCTTACTTTACCCCCGTTTGTTGACTAATCCAATTCCATACCATTTCCTTTCCCAATTTAGTTTGGGCCGAAAAAAGTTGGAGTGGTGCCGTTTTAGTCATTGAAAGTGCCTGGCGGACTTGTTTTTCAATGCGATTAAATTGGCTTGGTTTTACCTTATCCACCTTCGTTGCAACTACCAAAGTTGGTACTTGATAATAGGTTAACCATTGGTACATTGCAATATCATCTTCGGTTGGTGTGTGCCGTCCATCAACTAATTCAATAACCCCTTTTAATTGCGGACGACTGGAAAGATAGTGCTCAATCATCTTCCCAAACTTCTCCCGTTGCTTTTTTGAAACCTTGGCATAACCATAGCCAGGAACATCAACAAAGTATAATTGATCCTCAACATGATAGAAATTAAGGGTTTGAGTTTTCCCCGGTTGACTTGAAGTATGAGCAAAATTTTTCCGGTTAATTAGAGCGTTCGTCAATGATGACTTACCAACATTCGATCTACCGACCAGGGCAATCTCTGGTTGACTACCAGCTGGATATTGTTCCTCTTCAACCGCACTAATCGTCAGTTCAACTTGATTTACTTCCATAGATGCCCCCTATGAAGCTTGTTGGTCGGCAATGACGTACTTTGGTTCTTCATGATCAGTAACACTTGCCTTCGTAATGACAACTTTGGCGACGTCTTGCCGACTCGGTAAATCAAACATCACGTCCCGCATAACATCTTCAATAATTGACCGTAAGCCCCGCGCACCCGTATTGCGGGCAATTGCTAGTTTAGCCATCTCTTTGAGGGCTGGCGTTGTAAATTCAAGTTCACTCCCATCAAGTCGAATTAACTCTTGGTATTGTTTAACTAAAGCATTCTTAGGTTCCGTTAAAATTCGAACTAAATCAGCTTCATCAAGCTTTTCTAAAGCCGTTAAAACTGGAAGCCGTCCAATAAATTCTGGAATTAACCCAAACTTAAGGAGATCCTCAGGGATTACATGTTGCAGAATATTTTTATCGGTTACATCGTTAATTTCTCGCGAATCGGTTCCAAAACCAATTGTCTTGTCCCCTAAGCGTTCTTTTACGATGCTTTCAATGCCGTCAAAGGCACCCCCAACAATAAAGAGAATATTACTAGTATCAACTTGAATAAATTCTTGTTGCGGGTGCTTCCGACCGCCCTGAGGTGGAACGTTAGCAATAGTCCCTTCCAAGATCTTCAAAAGAGCTTGTTGAACTCCTTCTCCAGAAACATCTCGGGTAATTGAAACGTTCTCACTCTTTTTGGCGATCTTATCAATTTCGTCGATGTAAATAATTCCCTTTTCTGCCCGCTCAACATCGTAATCTGCAGCTTGAACAAGTTTAAGGATAATATTTTCAACGTCTTCCCCAACATAACCCGCTTCGGTCAAAGTCGTTGCATCTGCAATTGCAAATGGTACATTCAAGATCCGAGCTAATGATTGGGCTAAGTAGGTTTTCCCTGAACCAGTAGGCCCGATCACTGCAATGTTACTCTTTTGGAGTTCAGTATCGTTATTATCTCCCGTAGTCATTGCATTAACTCGCTTATAGTGGTTATAAACTGCCACTGAAAGCGTCTTTTTAGCTTCTTTTTGGCCAATTACGTAATCGTCAAGTTCAGCCATAATTTCTGCTGGTGTTGGAACTTTAAAAGTCCCCTGGGTGCTTGCTTCATCCGCTAATTCTTGATCAATGATTTGTTGGCAAAGTTCAACGCATTCATTACAAATGTATACTCCTGGACCCGCAACAATTTTTTTAACCTCATCTTGTGACTTTCCACAAAAGGAGCAGTGAACGTTTTGTTCAGTATCAGTATCTTCAAACATTCAGTATTTGCCTCCCTATTTTGGCACCTTTAAACCTCTTGATAAGGCCTAAACGAACCTTCGTAATCATGCCTTTTAATAATAGCAAATTCGCCAGTAAAATTCGAATAATTGATTTACATTCGATTTTCTTTGCCAATTATGACCGATTCTTTTTCAAAGGTAAAGAAAAAGAGCCCGACAAGTTGCCGGAACTCTTTTCATCACATCTCACCTAGAGATTACTTGTCTTCTTCGTCAGACTTTGCAGGCAAGTCTTGCTTTGCTGAATCAGCAATCAAGTCAACAGCCTTCTTAATTTCAACGTCGTGGGCAAGCATATCCTTAGAAAGAGCCTTCAAAACAGCGTCCTTGTCCATTCCGTATTCCTCTGCTAAATCACTAGCTTCAGCATCAATTTCTTCGTCAGAAGCAGTTAAGTTAGCATCCTTAACGATGGCTTCAAGCACTAAGTTAGTCTTAACCCGCTTTTCAGCCCCGTCAGCAAATTGCTTCTTAAGGTCATCTTCAGAAGTTCCAGTGATTTGGAAGTACATTTGAGGGTTAATCCCTTGTTGTTGCATTCCCGCCAAGTATTGTTGCATTTGACGGTTAGTATCGTCATCAAGCATTGCTTGTGGGATTTCTTCCGTCGTAGCGTTGTTAACTGCAGCATCGATTGCAGCATCTTCAATGGCAGCCTTAGCAGCCGTTTCCTTTTGTTCTTGAAGTTGCTTCTTGGTCTTTTCCTTCAATTCAGCTAAAGTGTCAACATCTTCATCAACATCCTTAGCGAATTCGTCATCCATTTCTGGTAATTGCTTTTCCTTAACTTCGTGAATCGTTACCGCAAAGTTAGCTTCCTTACCAGCTAATTCCTTAGCGTGGTAATCTTCTGGGAAGGTGACCTTGACGTCAACCTTTTCATCAGCCTTGTGACCAACCAATTGATCTTCAAAGCCTGGAATAAAGCTACCGGAACCAAGTTCAAGTGAGTGGTTGTCGGCAGAACCACCTTCAAACTTTTCACCGTCGATCGTTCCAACATAGTCGATAACAACCGTATCGCCGTTTTCAGCCGCTGCATCTTCCTTCAAAACAAGTTCTGCTTGTTGTTGACGCTTCTTTTCAAGTTCGCTATCAACATCGGCATCGCTAACTTCTGTATCTTGCTTTGGCACTGACATACCCTTGTAGTCGCCAAGCGTAACTTCAGGCTTAACGTAAACCGTAGCAGTAAGCTTCCAAGGTTGATCCTTTTCCATGCTTTCAACGTTAATTTCTGGTTGTGCGACTGGTTCAATTTCAGTTTCCTTAACCGCTGCTTCATATGCATCAGGTAAGACAGCGTTCAAAGCGTCTTGGTAAAGGGCTTCCTCACCGTACATTTGGTTAAAGATAGTCCGTGGAACATGGCCCTTCCGGAAACCAGGCACCGTAATCCGCTTTTGCGTCTTCTTAAATGCTTGGTCAATTCCCTTCTTAACCGTTTCAGTGTCAATTTCGAACGTTAATGTCCCTTTGCTGGCATCGCTTTCGCGTTCCCATTTTGCTGACATTTCATTTCCTCCAATAACAATTCAGTTTTGGCTGGCCAAGCCAACCTTACATACTTACTAAGTTTACCCTAGCTATGCATAGATTTCAACCATTTAAATGGGATTGTAATCATCCCGAAACAGTTCTTTTATTAATTCCCCGATTTTATAAAACCAGAGTTTTAACAAATAAATCAAAATATAAAAAAGAGGTTGAGAAAACTCAACCTCTTTTTCGTGTTAACCAATTAAAATTAGTCAAGCACTTCTGATACCACACCGGCACCAACAGTGTGTCCACCTTCACGAATAGTGAACTTAAGACCCTTTTCAATGGCAACTGGCTTTTGAAGGGCAACAGTAAAGGTTACGTTGTCCCCTGGCATAACCATTTCTACACCATCTGGCAATTCGATAGTCCCAGTAACGTCAGTCGTGTGGAAGTAGAATTGTGGACGGTAGTTTGAGAAGAATGGAGTGTGACGGCCCCCTTCTTCCTTGGTCATAACGTAGACTTCACCCTTGAATTCCTTGTGAGTTTGGATGGAACCTGGGGCAGCCAAAACTTGACCACGTTCGATTTGGTCGTGTGAAATACCACGAAGCAATACCCCAACGTTGTCCCCGGCTTCACCAAGGTCAAGGGTCTTGTGGAACATTTCAACACCAGTAACAGTTGACTTAAGGATTTCATCCTTCAAACCAACGATTTCAACTTCGTCACCGACCTTAACAGTACCACGGTCAATACGACCAGAAGCAACCGTCCCACGACCAGTAATCGTGAAGACGTCTTCAACTGGCATCATGAATGGCTTGTCAGTAGGACGTTGTGGAGTTGGGATGTATTCGTCAACAACGTCGAGCAAGTGAAGGATAACCTTTTCTTGTTCTTCGTCACCTTCGAGGGCCTTCAAAGCGGACCCACGAACAACTGGAATATCATCACCAGGGAAGTCGTATTCAGACAAGAGGTCACGAACTTCCATTTCAACCAAGTCAACCAATTCGTCATCGTCAACAAGGTCAGTCTTGTTTAAGAAGACAACGATGTATTGAACACCAACTTGACGAGCAAGAAGGATGTGTTCACGGGTTTGTGGCATAGGACCATCAGTTGCGGCAACAACCAAGATGGCACCATCCATTTGAGCAGCACCAGTGATCATGT
>DWYX01000034.1 GCA_019118465.1 Candidatus Limosilactobacillus faecipullorum
AAATTGAAACTCTTGGGAAGCGAACAGACTTATGCTCGTAGTTTGGTGGGATTGCAAGCACAGATCGAGGCACTTGTCATGACGAATAATCTAGCAAAATTTGGAATGTTACAAACTAGCAATTGACGTAAAGCTATTGAAAAAGGTTATATTATTATCGGGGTTTATTAATTTCCCTAATATAACACTTTAACAAAAAAACACATACTACACCATAATGTAATATAATTATTAATAGCAATGTGTATTAAAGGAGAATTTAACATGACCAAACAAGTTTTTGCCCTTTCTGGGGATTATGGCTACATTAACCAAATTGAAACAACCGCAAAATCCATTCTCTACCACAATTCGGGTGCTGAAATTTACGTTATCAATAAGGATATTCCCCAAGAGTGGTTTAGTAACATTAATAATAGGATTTCATCCATCAATAGTAAAATACATAACCTTAAAATTGATGAAAATATGTTAGCTGACGAACACGTTTCCCAGCCACAAATTAATGAAATGTCGTATGGACGCATCATGATTCCGGACCTCATCAAGGCTGACCGCGTCTTGTATTTGGATAGTGACATTGTAGTTGATCAGAATTTAGACGAACTATTCACGATGGATCTTGGTAATCATCCGATTGCTGCCATTCCCGATTTACTGTATGACAATAACTTCAATTCTGGCGTGCTCCTTTTTAATATGCCAAAATTAAAGGAAACACCAGATATCGTTTCGCAAATGTTAGCAGCTGGCAATAACGACCAGCTGATTGAAGGTGATCAATCTGTCCTGAATTTTTTCTTTGCCGATACATACCTTCATTTGCCGTTGAAGTATAACCTAGCAATCGGATATGATTTCCTATGCAATTATTACCCAGCATATGATCATAATTACTTTGAAAAAACTGGTAGCACGGTTGGCAGTGTTATTCACTTTACTAGTCCAACTAAACCCTGGCAGCAATTTTCATTTGGTCGGTACAGAAACAAGTGGTGGCAGTACCATGACTTAGAATGGTCTGAAGTGTGCCAGCATGCCCCACTACCGGCAATATTTGATTATCAAGAAAGTGGCCAAGTCCTGATCTTAACTAATAGTGAAAATATCAAGGACCTAGAAAAGTTGGTTCAAGCATTACCAATGGTGACCTTCGACATTGGAGCTTGGACTAACATGGGTGGTAAATTAATTCGGTTAATTACGTATCCAAACGTCCACCTGTTCCAGTCCACTGGACGACCGGTTACTGACCAATTAATTGAGAATGCTAATGCATACCTGGATATTAATTATGGTGCAAAAGATGATAACTTCATTGCCCGCTTCCAAGAAACCGGCAAACCGATTCTTTCCTTCGACGAGGTTAACTCGCAAATTAAAGATGCCATTAACTACGAGAGCTTTGCTAACGACGATGTCGATGGTATGGTGAATAAGATTAAAGCAATTATTAAAGGGTAGGATTCATGGATAAGATTCCAGTAATTGTTCCAATTTATAATGTAGATAAATATCTTAAACAGTGTTTAGATTGCATCGTCAATCAATCGAGAGTGTCAAAAATGTTGTGTAAAAAAGGAAAGTTCGCCCGCATGAATTGGCAATTCTAAAACGTCGAGTCAAGCGTGTCGTGACAGTCCTTGAATCCCCGATGTGCTCGATTCTCAAATTTATCGTTGTACTCCATCACTTGCGTCATGATAAAGCGATCGAGGGCCCCTTCGTTTGGGAACTGCTCTTTACGTCAGACCATCTTCTTCAGGCTCTTATTGAACGACTCAATTAGGTTCGTCGAGTAGATGGTCTGACGGATCGCAGTTGGAAAAATGAAGAACGTGAATAGCTTCTCCATTTGGACTAGATTCTTGATTCGACGCTTATAACTGGACTCCCACTTAGCACTGAAAGCCGCCAATCGTTCTTTGGCGGCTTGTAGGTTCTCTGCTTGCCGAATAGCCTTAAAGTCGGTGATAATCTCCCTGCGATCGTTTTTGCGAACGTACTCTAAAAGGTTGTGCTCTGCGTGGACCCAGTACCGTTGAAACTTCACCTGCGGGTAGTTAGCCTCAATTGCAGATTGAAGTCCAACTAAACCGTCGGCGATGAATAACTGAATATCTTTAATCCCCCGTGCGCGTAATCCTTGGAGTAGTTCAGACCAAGCGGCTCCGTTCTCGGTCGGTGCGATACTGTAGTCAAGAACTTCCTTACCGCCGTCACTTCGAATTCCGATCGCTACGTTAACGGCTTCTCGTTCAACGGTACCACGGCGTAACGGAATGTAAGTAGCATCGAGGAACACACAGACGTACTGTGAATACTTGAATCTGCGCTCGTGGAACTCTTCAACCAGGTGTTCCGTCCGCTTAGTGATGTTTGAAACCGTGGTTGGTGAGTAGTAGTGGCTGTACATTCTCTCAACCATATCAGCGATTTCACGAGTTGTGACGCCCTTGGAGTACATCTTGATGACCATTTCCTCCAGTCCATCAGTCCGACGCACGTAAGGAGGGAAGAGGGCGTTTTGAAACTTGTTTAACCGGTCCCGAGGGATCGTCAGATTAATTTCACCGTACTCAGTGTCGATAGTGCGGGTGTACGTCCCGTTCCGGTAGTTCACGTCGCCTTTTGATCGGTCGATCCGAGTATGTGGTTCGTAGCCTAGCACCGCAGTCAGTTCATTTTGAAGGAACTGATTAGTGGCCACTTCAATTTAACGACGTAAGACTTCATTCAGGGTAATATCTTTGTCGGAAGATAGCGCTGCGATAATATCTTTGTTAAACTGGTTCATGGGGAAAGCCTCCGTATTCTGATTGGTTTTTAGCGATTTCAATCATACGGGGAAGGCTTTCCCCTTTTCAATACCCTCAAGGTATCAATTTACACAAAATATTTTACACTCCCTTATTTACCAAGACAATTTCTAACTTCTTATAGATTTGATTTACCACAATATTAATACAATAATCTAAATACCGTACCATATTGTAAATTGGAATAACGATTGGAGTTCTTTACCACTTACTACCACAAATCTTATCTGATTTCCTTATTATTTAAGCTTTCGAATTGCTTCAACCATCCCTGACAAATCATCATTAGCAAACGTCTGGTAATTATCAGCATTCTTAAACCTTTCGGTAGCCACTTCATCAAATGATAATACTGGAATGCCTTTATCAACGTACTTTTGAATTACTTCCTCGTTTTTACCCCCATAGTTAATATCGAGGTAACCATCCGCCTTAGCTAATAAGCGCTTTCGATTGTAAGAAGTAATTGATGGATACAGATGTACATTCGGATAGCGAAGTGCCCGGATCAACTTAAAGCCCATTAAAGTATAGGCGGCTATATTAAACTCATAGTTTGGTAAAGCTTCTGCTAGTTCATAAAGATACTTAATGTTTTCATCGTTGGTGAATGTAAATAAGACTCCCTGCTTATTAGGAATATCATTATTCGGCAATGGTTGATGGTTAACGATCTCACTATAATCTAATTCCCGGTATTGCCACCACTTATCGCGCAGCCGTAAGGAAGTGGTCGTCTTCCATGGCTTATCATTAGTAGTGTAATGAATAATAGAATATGGTTCACTCTTTTTTAGCTCATTCTCATAGCGGTCAACGTCGCTCGGATCGAAGAAGGTAACCAGGTCGCCACCAACCTGGACGTTATAAGTACCTGGTAGCACTAAGTAATTACCCTTGAACTCCTCGTTAAGTAAAGTCTGGTCATTATCAATAGTGGCGGTCTTACCACGTTCAAGCAAATCCTGAACAAAGTTAGTTTCTCGTAATTGCTGGTTATCAAACAGCATTACCCCAGAATTAAAGAAGTCACCAAAGTAATCCGGAATTGCACCGGCAGGATATCCTTGCATATCGATGTTGAATAAATCATCCAGATTACGGTCAACAATTGTATCAGCATCTAAGTATAAAGCCCGATCTTCGGGAATCAATTTTGGAATCAAAATTCGTCCGTATGCCATTTTACTTAAGTAATCAACACTGATTTTTTCATCTTGAATAATAGCCGGATCGAGTTTAGCATCTTGAACAGTGATATTTAGCGGTGCTAGACGTCGATTTAGATTAATAAACCATTCTTGTGAAATGTCTTCATTAATAACATAAATTTTTAAATTCCGATTATTGTACGCAATCGACTTAATTAAGGTTTCAACTGGCATTAAATAATTTTGGTCTGTTGAAATGGCAATTACTCTTTTCATAATTTTCTCCTTCAGTAGTTTCTTCCTAATTGCTAACCCAATCATAAATGATCACTTATCAAGAGACTATTGATACTATCTTTTTTAATTTTTTCATAATAGCATGATCAATATCGTTTTAATAAAGGATTAGCCAACAATCACAGTCTCCAAAATACATTTTATGAATAACAATGGATAGTTTAATTATATACTTTTCTAAAAGGTTATAACATCTGTAGAGGGCGGCTGTAAAATGTAGGAAATCGGCGGTTTAAAATTGTCGGTTTTCCTGCATTTTTTGTATACTCACTTTATCAATCTTTTGAGGAAGTGATGAGTATGCGAAAAGACGTTTATGAAAGGATGAGATATTTTGTGTTAGAGAAGATAAAACCAAATTACTCCGCTATTGCACGACAATATGGTGTTGATCCACGAACTGTAAAAGCGGCATATTTAAGAGCTCAGAGTGGTGAAACAACAGTCGTTAGGAAGCGACGAAGCCGTCGTAGTAAGCTAGACGGATATCAAGATATCATTGAGGATAAATACACTGCCGGATGTTCTGCCAAATCGATTTATGACTTTATCGTTGAAAAAGGCTTTACTGGTAAATACACAATCGTCAAAGACTATTGTCGTCGGTTTCGTAAAGTGCAAACTAAGAAAGCAACGATTAGGGTTGAGCATACGATCGGCTTAAGTGCTCAAGTCGATTGGAAAGAACGAGTTACCATGACTGACCGAAACGGTGTTCCACATACTTTCAGTATTTTCTTGTATGTCTTACCCTATTCAAAAGGTGGATTATAGAATGAAGTTAGCCACCCAGTTGGTGGTAAATAAAAAACGCCATTCGGCGTGACATCAGGTATCATATTAAGTGAACCAAACCTATATGAAAGGATGTCCGTCAAATGACGCACTTAAAT
>DWYX01000035.1 GCA_019118465.1 Candidatus Limosilactobacillus faecipullorum
TGCTTGTGTTTTTTGTCTTATATACAAAGGCTACCGGTCTTCTCCTTTTTTGTAAATTGGTCTAGGAAAGAAATACATAACCAGCAGGGCGAATTATTCATCCTGCCCCCAAAAATATTACACTAACAAATAATTGACTTTCGCGATCCAGGGTTGCGGTCCCTATTATATATATACGTAATTTTTGGCAATTTGCATTTTTTATTTTAAATTTTTTGCCAAATCAGTTGATTGCCATATTCATTTGCCAAGAAATCATGGATCATAGTGACCATTTTTTGCGTTGCTGGCGCCTTTTCTTGGGTCCGATTAGCAACCAATGCAAGGTGGCGTTGAAATTCTTTTTCGAAACGATAAATCTTAACCGGCCCCGTTAATTTTTGTAAAGCCAATTTCGGTAACACCCCAAAGCCTAGCTTTGCTTCAACCATTGCTAAAATTGATTGGTCATCAATCGAAAATGTTAAAGAGTTTTGAGTTACCCGGTAATAATCAAGAACCCGCTTAGTATCCCGATCATAGTCAATCTGTTGCAAAATAAATTTTTGCCCAGCTACATCTTGTTCCGTAATCGTTGATCCGTTGACCGGAGTATAGTCAGCCGGCGCAACGCAATAAATTGGGTCATTAATTAACGGGTAAACCGTTACCTTTTCCGAAACTGGCATGGCAGTAAAACCAAGATCAAGCTCCCCTAGTTGGGTTTGATGGGCTATTTCATTGAAGTCACCTTGAACAATCTTAACCTCAATAGCTGGATATTGTTCCTTAAATTGCTGAATAATTTTGGGTAACCAACTGACACAAATACTACTAAAAGCGCCAATCCGAATCTGTCCTGCATTAACTCCCCGAATTTGTTCAACCCGTTGAGATAAGTTCAGCTCTAAACTTAAAATTTCTTCAATGTAGGGTAGTAATTGCGCACCATCCGCTGTCAAAGTTACCCCAGCCCGCGCTCGGTAAAAGATTGGAAAGCCAAATTCTCGTTCTAACTGACTTACCGCATGACTAACCGCACTTGGCGTAACATTTAACTTTGCGGCCGCCTTAGCAAAACTACCAGTTTCAACCACGGTCGCAAAAATTTGATATGAAAATTGAGCCATTCCCTTCTCCTTTCGATGAGTCAAATTCATTTCAAACCAAAAACAATGAATTTTATGATTGCTAATATTTTATCATACCAAAAAAGACGTCTGGCAAATTTAACCAAACGCCTTGTTTTAATGATTAATCTCCCGTCTCTTCCGTTACTGCTTCCGCTGATGCCTCTGATGATTCACCTTCACTCGGTTCTTCATCATCTTCTTTAGCAACGGTTGCCATCGTGGCTACTTTTGAGTCATCGGTCATCTTGATCAAGCGAACCCCCATTGCGGAACGACCAGTTTCCGAAACGGTTTCAACCCCAAAGCGGATAATAACCCCTTTATCAGTTACCAGCATGATGTCTTCATCTCCATCAACAGTGGTTAAGCCAACTAAAGGACCATTTTTTTCGGTAACGTTGACGGTCTTAATCCCCATGGTACCACGGCCCTTAATTGGGTATTCACTTGCTGGCGTTTGTTTCCCATAGCCATTTTCACTAATAACTAAAACATTACTATCAGAGTTCAATGGCGCTGCGCCAATCAAGTAATCGCCTTCCCGTAGTCGGGCTCCACGAACCCCAGCAGCCGACCGTCCCATCGACCGAACTGCAGAAGCTGGGAAACTAACCGCATAACCAAGATTAGTTCCTAAAATCATGTTTTGATCGTGGTCAATGATATCAACCGCAATTAATTCATCGGCTTCATGGAGGTTAAGGGCCTTCAAACCATTACTCCGGATATTGGCGAACTCATTAACCGCTGTCCGTTTTACGACCCCTTGTTTAGTTGCAAAGAACAGATCTTGTTCACTGTGGTCCTCATTGCGTTCTACATTGATCACGGCAGTAATCTTTTCGTCCCCATCAATTCCCAATAAGTTAATTACTGGAATTCCTTGGGCTGAACGACCGTATTCTGGCACCTCATATCCCTTCATGGCAAAGACTTTTCCAGTATTCGTAAAGAAGAGTAATTTGTCGTGGGTTGAGCTAGTGATGAGTTGTTCAATAAAGTCATCACTGTGAACGCCCATCCCCTTAACACCACGACCACCACGGTGTTGGGTTTTAAATTCATCAACCGGAAGCCGCTTAATGTAGCCATTGTGAGTTAAGGTAACAACAATTCCTTCTTCTTCGATTAAATCTTCGTCTTCAAGGTTAGTAATGTCGCCGACTTGGAGTTCGGTCCGCCGCGGATCGCCAAACCGCTTTTGAATTTCTAATAATTCGTCGTAAATAATGGCATGGATCCGCTCAGCATGGGCTAAAATATCCTCGTAATCAGCAATCGCAGCCACTAACTTCTTGTATTCAGCTTCGATCTTTTCCCGTTCCAAACCGGTTAACCGAACCAAACGCATATCAAGAATAGCTTGGGCTTGGCGATCTGAAAGGCCATAGTTATTCATCAATTGTTCCTTGGCCAATTCACTGGTTTCCGATTGCCGAATAATCTTAATGATTTCATCAATATGATCAAGAGCAATCCGAAGTCCTTCAACGATATGAAGCCGACTTTGAGCTTTCTTTAAGTCGAATTCTGTCCGCCGCCGGACTACTTCTTCTTGGTGAGCTAAGTAGTATTGCAGAATTTCCTTTAAGCTAAGGATCTTTGGTGCCCCGTTAACGATCGCCAACATGTTAAAGTTGAAGGTCGTTTGCATCAAGGTCATCTTGTAAAGGTTGTTTAAAATAACTTCTGCACTGGCATCGCGCCGAACATCAATGACGATCCGCATCCCTTCCCGGTCGGTTTCATCATTTACGTCAGTAATCCCATCAATTTCTTTTTCTCGGGCTAAGTTGGCGATTCGCTCGATTAACTTAGCCTTATTAACCATGTATGGAATTTCATGGACAACGATCCGCTGCCGGCCATTCTTGGCTTCTTCAATTTCGACTTTAGCCCGCACCACAATTGATCCTTGACCGGTTTCGTAAGCTTTCCGAATCCCGGCCTTGCCCATTACAACCCCACCAGTTGGGAAATCTGGGCCCGGTAAGACTTTCATCAAGTCCTCAGTCGTAGCGTCAGGGTTATCCATCAAAACATGTAAAGCACGAATAACTTCCCCTAAATTATGAGTTGGAATATTAGTTGCCATCCCAACCGCAATCCCGGAAGCCCCATTAACTAAAAGGTTTGGGAAACGAGAAGGTAAGACTTGTGGTTCTTTTTCCGTCCCATCATAGTTATCTTGAAAATCAACCGTGTCCTTATTGATATCCCGCAACATTTCAACGGCAATTTTACTCATCTTGGCTTCGGTATACCGCATCGCAGCCGCCCCGTCACCGTCAACGGAACCAAAGTTACCATGTCCGTCAACTAACATATAACGGTAGGAGAAGTCTTGAGCCATCCGCACAAGGCCTTCATAAATTGAAGAATCACCATGCGGGTGGAACTTCCCCATAACATCCCCAACAATCCGGGCTGACTTCTTATATGGCTTGTCCGGGGTGACCCCTAATTCATTCATTCCATATAAAATCCGCCGTTGCACAGGCTTCAACCCGTCCCGTACATCTGGTAAGGCCCGGGAAACAATTACACTCATTGCGTAATCCAAAAAGGAATTCCGCATCTGACTCGTTAAATTGACGTCAGTAATCCGGTTTGGCAAATCTTCTTGTGCCACTATTTATCCTCCTCTTCTCGTCGCTTACAGGTCTAAGTTCTTAACGAAGGTAGCGTTCTTCTCGATGAATTCCCGCCGTGGGCCAACCTTAGTTCCCATTAGCATTTGGAAAATTCCATCAGCCGCTTTGGCATCATCAAGCTTAACCCGTAATAGCCGCCGCTTTTCTGGATCCATCGTGGTTTCCCAGAGTTGTTCAGCGTCCATTTCACCAAGCCCCTTGTAACGTTGGATAACTGGTTTTGGACTTGGTTGAAGTGAGTTCACAACTCGCTCTAATTCTTCATCCGAATCAATGTACTTCACAAATTTTCCTTGCCGAACTTGGTATAGCGGTGGTTGGGCAATATAAACGTAGCCCTTTTCAATCATCGGCCGCATAAACCGATAGAAGAGGGTCAATAATAAAGTCCGAATGTGCGCCCCATCGACATCGGCATCGGTCATAATAATTAGCTTGTGGTAATTAGCCTTTGAAACATCAAAGTCTTCCCCGAAGCCCGTTCCAAGGGCCGTAAAGAGGGACCGAATTTCATCATTAGCAAGGACCCGGTTTAAGCTAGCCTTTTCAACATTTAAAATCTTCCCCCGAATTGGCAAAATTGCTTGAGTTAACCGGGAACGTCCTTGTTTAGCACTCCCCCCGGCAGAGTCCCCTTCGACGATGAATAATTCTGAAATATTAGGATCTTTACTCGTGTTATCAGCAAGCTTCCCTGGTAAATTAGAGATTTCCAACCCACTCTTTTTCCGAGTAACTTCCCGGGCCCGCTTAGCTGCCACGCGAGCTTTAGATGCCAATAATCCTTTATCAACAATCTTGTGAGCCACTTCCGGATTTTCCATCATAAACCGGGTCATCGTTTCACTGAAAATCCGGTCTGTCGCTGTCCGGGCATCTGAATTACTTAACTTTGTCTTAGTTTGCCCTTCAAACTGTGGGTTTGGATGCTTAATGGAAACAACGGCTGTTAAGCCTTCCCGGACATCATCCCCAGAAAGAGTGGCGTTATTTCCTTTTAGTTGTCCCGACTTCTTCCCGTAGTCATTAATTACCCGGGTTAAAGCCGTCTTAAAACCAGTTTCATGGCTCCCACCTTCATAGGTATGAATGTTATTAGTGAAGGTTAGGAGGTTGCTTCGATAGTCATCGGTGTATTGCAAAGAAACTTCAACTGTGATGCCATTGCTAGTTCCTTCAACGTAAATCGGGGGATCAAAAAGGACGTCGTGGCCTTCATCCAAATATTCAACGTAATGGCGAATCCCACCCTCGTAGTGAAATTCATTCTTCGTTGGTTCAGTTGGGCGCTTATCCTCAATCGTAATCTTCAAGCCCTTGTTCAAAAAAGCGAGTTCCCGAATCCGATCCGTTAAAGTCTTGATGTTATAAACAGTTGTTTCTTTGAAAACATCCGGATCCGGCTTAAAGTGAACAATCGTCCCGTGTTCAGTTTCCGGAAGGCCTTCCGCAATCATCTTCATGTGATGGTTAACATGACCACGTTTAAAATCCATTTGGTACCGTTTGCCTTGCCGGGTAACCGTAACGTCAAGTTCCGTAGAAAGGGCGTTAACAACCGAGGCCCCAACCCCATGAAGCCCCCCAGAAACCTTATAACCACCATTGCCGAACTTTCCACCGGCGTGAAGAACCGTAAAGACCGTTTCGAGGGCCGGCTTACCCGTCTCCTTTTGAATATCAACAGGAATCCCCCGGCCATTATCAGTCACAGTAATACTATTATCAGATTCGACAACAACATTAATTTCATTACAAAAACCTGCTAGGGCTTCGTCAATCCCGTTATCGACAATTTCCCAAACGAGGTGGTGCAAACCTTGAACCGTCGTTGAACCAATGTACATCCCCGGCCGCTTCCGGACAGCTTCAAGCCCTTTTAGAACTTGAATTTGGCTAGCATCATATTCACTTGCTAATTCGGCCTTTTTTTCTAACTCTTCTTGACTCACGCTATTTCCTCCCTAGTCCATGCACTAATCTTCAACCGTAGCCAATTGACCATGGTGAATTTGATAAATTGTTGGCGCTTTGATCAGTTGCCGTGCAACCCCACTCAAGCTCGTTGTCGTTAAAAATGTTTGCACCTTATCTTGAATTGCCGTTAACAGATGGGTCTGGCGATCATTATCTAATTCCGAAAGGACATCATCCAAAAGTAAAAGGGGATATTCACCTATCTGCTCCTGCATTAGGTCAATTTCGGCTAATTTAACCGCTAATGCCGTTGTTCTTTGTTGCCCTTGGGAACCAAAGTGTTGGACATTATTGCCATTGACCAAAAAATGCAAGTCATCCCGTTGCGAGCCAACTAAGGTAGTCCCAGCGGCAATCTCTTTTTCAACATTTTCCCGCAATAATGTTTGTAGTTGTTCTTGTAAGTCCGCTACTTCACTTTGATCATCAATTATCAATGAACTAACGTATTTTAGTTGCAACTTCTCTTTTTGCTGTGAAATCTCTTCGTGAAGCGGTTGGGCCCACTGTTCTAAGCGTTTGACCAATTGATAGCGAATCGCGGTTACCTCACTACCAAAAGTCGCCAATTGATCAGACAAAACCTCTAAAAGGATCCGATCGGTAGCTTGGCGACTTCGCAACTGCTTTAGATACTGATTTCGTTGATAAAGGGCATCGTTAAAGCGGCTTAAATTATATAAATATCGACTACTTATCTGCCCAAATTCAACGTTCATAAACTGCCGTCGCAAGGCTGGCGCTCCCTTTACCAAAGCCAAATCTTCAGGAGCGAATAGGACGACATTTAAATTTCCAATGTAAGTTGAAAGCCGACTTTGCGGAAGATGATTTACCTTAACGTGTTTTCCCCCTTTGCCAAGCTGAATTTCCAAGGGAACCGTTCCCGTTTGTCGCTCAACTTTGCCTTTAATAACCGCATTCTGCGCTTGCCACTCCACTAATTCTTTATCTTTGTTAGTCCGGTGACTTCGGACTAAAGCTAAATAGTGAATTGCTTCTAGAAGGTTGGTCTTACCCTGAGCATTTTCACCAATTAAGACGTTTACTCCAGGGGTAAAGGTCACTTCCAAATGATCATAGTTTCGGAAGTGCCGGAGTTCCATTTCCTTTAGTAGCATTGCTAACCTGTAATCTTAATTTTTTCAACTCCAGTTACCGTAATTTCGTCTGCTGGATATAACTTTTTCCCCCGCCGGTCTTCCGGTTGACCATTTACAGTAACTGTTTGCTCCTTCAAAAACCACTTTGCTGCTCCGCCCGTTGGAATAATTCCCTCTTCCTTGAGTAGTTGGCCAAGGGTAATGAATGGGCGATCAATCTTAAACGTTACTTCTTTCTCCATGCTGTTCACCTACACTTTAAATACCTTTACATTATAGCCTTTTTAAGGGGTAAACACAAATTTATGACCATTTTAAGCCCTTCTCAGCTATTTTTTGGTAGTTGAATGATTTTTGCCTTTAACGATGTAAAACGGCCATAACTGTATTTAAAATCATTTAGCCAAAGAGGGTGGCAAGAAACTTAGAGTTTCTTGCCACCCTCTTTTTACGTCTCTGAATGTTACTCAGAAATTGCGACCTGTTTAACTTAGAATGTCCGGACCGGAGTAATCAGTTGGACGAAGTTAACTTCATCATCTGCTGGGACCAAAATAAATGGCCGGAGTGGCGAATTAAAGGCTAACTTAACCTTAATTCCACCAAATGACTTCAACGCATCCCCCATGTAATCTGGGTTAAACGAAATTGCTAATTCATCACCATCAAGGTTTTCAAACGTCAGCTCTTCTTCAACATTCCCAACATCAGCAGAATCACCGCTAATTTTAACTAATTTTTGTTCTGGATCCAAAGTGAGCTTAATCACGTTGTTCCGACCTTCGTGAGAAAGTAATGATGCCCGCGAGATAGCATTTAATAACGTCGTGGCATCAATCTCAAGATCTGTCGTCGAAGTGTCCGGAATTAGCCGACTAGTTTCTGGATAATTTCCTTCTAGTAGGCGTGAGTAGAACAAGGTGTGTCCGAATTTAAAGAGCACCATGTTTTCAGCAATTTGCATTTCGATAGCCTCATTTTGATCAGCAATCATCCGGGCTAGTTCAGTCATGCTTGTTCCTGGAATAACAACGTCCGCGGGAACTTCAACGGTTTCCGGCAAGGTCACTTTTCGTTGCGCTAACCGGTGACTGTCAGTTGCAATAGCTGTTAATTGGTTACTAGTAAGCAGAACATGGATTCCCGTTAAAATTGGTCTACTTTCTTGTTTAGAAACGGCAATCCTAGTTTGGTCAATTACTTCCCGTAGCAAATCAGGGGCCAGTTGGACATTTTCGTTACTTTCCATTTCTGGTAAGTGTGGATAATTATTCGCATCTTGACCATTAACCTTAAATTCTGCTGATCCGGAAATAATGTTAGCTTGAAAACCGGTCTTTACCTCTAAAGTAACCTTGTTATCAGGCAACTTTTTTACAATTTCATTAAAGAAACGAGCAGGTAATACAATGGCGCCTGGTTCTTCAATCATTAATTCAAATGCCCCATCGGTCGTTGAAAGGGTTGATTGAATTGTAATATCTGAGTTACTCCCAGTTAGGACCAATTCGTTATCCGTGGCAACTAACTTTAAGCCCGTTAAGATCGGAATTGTTGTTTTGGATGAAATTGCACGTAAAACATTTGCTAGTTCATTGATAAATGCTGATCGCTTAATGGAAAATTTCATAGCTACCTCCAGAGTATAAATTAATATTAATGTATATATAAAGTTTAGTAGTAGTAGTAGGGCCTGTGGAGACTGTGGAAAAGTTCAAGAAATGGTTCAAAATACAGGATGTTTGACTTGTGGATAACATGTGGATAAGTTGGGGATGATTCAAAAGTTTTCCACAATTGACAAAATTTAAGGGGTTAGAGCGGCCGTTAGATTTTTAATATCGTTTTGCAACTGTGAGTCGGCTTGTAATTGTTTTTCGATCTTATCAATGGCGTGTAAAACCGTAGTGTGGTCCTTACCGCCAAATTCTTTTCCAATCTTTGGGAGGGAATTGTCGGTTAACTCACGGGAAAGATACATTGCTATTTGCCGCGGAATAACAATGGTTTTAACCCGTTTTTTACCAGTAATATCAGCTTGCGTAATCCCATAGAAATTAGCGACTTTTTTCTGAATTAAATCGATTGTTAAAGCCGTTGTTGGGGCATCCCCTATACCTTGTAAAGCTTCAGCAGCAATCGCTGTAGTAATTGGAGTGTTGTGTAATTGGGCGTATACCCGCACCCGCATTAGGGCTCCTTCGAGTTCCCGTACATTGGTATTGATTTTAGTTGCAATGTAATTAAGGACTTCGCTAGGCACACCTTGAATATTTTCTTCTTCTGCTTTGCGGTTAAGAATGGCGATCCGTGTTTCCAATCCCGGAGAAGTAATTTCAACGGTGAGTCCCCAAACAAAGCGGGATACCAACCGTTCCGTTAGGTTTGGAATTTCTTTCGGGTTTTGGTCGGCAGTTAAAACAATCTGTTTACTATTGTCGTGCAAAACATTGAAAGTATTAAAAAATTCCAGTTCAGTTTCGTTTTTAGAGGCTAAAAATTGGACATCATCAACTAAAAGGGCGTCTAAATCACGGTATTCTCGCCGAAATTCTTCTTGGGTCCGATTTTTAATTGAGTTAATGTAGTCGTTCATAAAGTTTTCGCTAGTAACATATTTAATCTTCGCATTTGGATTATGGATCAACATGTTATTTGCGATTGCTTGCATTAGGTGGGTTTTTCCTAGTCCAACCCCCCCATAAATTAAGAGGGGATTGTAAAGCCCACCCGGTTGTTCAGAAGCAGCGTAAGCCGAGGCATAAGCAAATTGATTACTCCGTCCTTCAACAAAAGTTTCAAAAGTATACTCAGGATTGAGTGGGGTTTGTTCTTGAAACGTTGGGGTAGCGGGGGTAGTTGGCGTAGCCGTTGACTTGTTAATCAAGTTTTTAGTTAAGACATACCGTGGTTCGATGTCTTGACCAGTTTGTTCTCGTAAAATGTGCTTAAGCTGCGTGTTTAAGCTCCGTTGCCACCAATCAAGATGATATTCCGTGGGAACAACAACGGTTAATTGGTGGTTGGAGAGAGAATCAGCTTTTGCCGGAGCAACAACGTTTTCATAAGTTGGACCAGTAATGGTCTGCTTAAACGTGTTCTGGACCGCTTCCCAAAGAGAATCAAGAGAAGAGAGCTCAGTCAAAATTATTCCTCCTCACTGTGGATAATCATAAAACCAATCGATATTTTAGCATTAGTTTAAAAAGTTTTCCACAGGTGGTTGGAAAATATATCCCCAAAAGACACAACGCTGTGTGGGATTTTTCCACAAGAAGGTGTTTTTGAGGAAAAGTAAATTCTGGATTCAAGTTATCCACAATGAAATGGGGATATCCACAACTTAAAAAGCCTAATATTAAAGATCCTTGAGTAGTTTTGCACATCCTTGTGGATAATTAAAAGCACAAGGGTGTGCAAACAGAAAATCCTTTGGAAAAGGTGGTGGATAACTCAAAATTAAGTTGGAATAAAAAACAACGCTGTGGATTATTTGGATAAAACTGTGGATAACTAAAAAATTTTTCCGCAGAATGAAGGTTTCTTCTCCGGAAAAAGTGTGATATACTTTTACAGTATGTTTAAAGAGTTTGTCTTTTTGGACTTAAAGTAAAGAAATAAAAATTAGCTTACGAGGAGGTGCAAATCAATGAAGCGTACATTCCAACCAAAGAAGCGTCACCGCGCTCGTGTTCACGGCTTCCGCGCTCGGATGAGCACTAGCAACGGTCGCAAGGTATTAGCTCGCCGCCGTCAAAAGGGCCGCAAGGTATTATCTGC
>DWYX01000036.1 GCA_019118465.1 Candidatus Limosilactobacillus faecipullorum
TTGAAACTCTTGGGAAGCGAACAGACTTATGCTCGTAGTTTGGTGGGATTGCAAGCACAGATCGAGGCACTTGTCATGACGAATAATCTAGCAAAATTTGGAATGTTACAAACTAGCAATTGACGTATTAAAATTAAAAACCGGGGTTACCCAGAGTTTCCTCCAGTATGGAAGGCGGTATGTTCATTTGTTCAAAGACTGCTTACAGGGCGTCTGAAAGCTTTCTTACCAACTTACTTCTTATTCAAAGTAACCAGCTAGCTTTTCGGGAGTTAGTTGGGCTTTTTCTTTACCGGTTAAATCAGCAAGGATACGACCGTCTTTTAAAACTAAAAGTCGGTTTCCATATTTAATTGCATCCTCCATGTGATGAGTAATCATGAGGGCGGTGAGGTGGTCCTCTTGAATCCGTCGGTTAGTGGCTTGCATCAAGGTTTCGCTAGTGTGCGGATCTAAGGCTGCGGTGTGTTCATCTAACAGAATGATATCCGGTCGTTTTAAGGTCGCCATTAAGAAACTAAGGGCTTGGCGTTGACCACCAGAAAGAGCACCAGTAGCGGTATTAAGACGATTTTCAAGACCGTTATTCATCGAAGCAGCGAGGGTTTTAAATTCAGCGAGGTGTTGCTTTAATCGCCGAAAAATGAGCCGGCGACCTTGTCCCCGCCGTTTTGCAAGGAGGAGATTTTCGGCAACTGTCATCCGTGGCGCGGTCCCAAGTTTAGGATCTTGGAAAACTCGGCTTAGAAAACTAGTCCGGGTAACTTCATTTTGGTGAGTAATATCTTGACCGTTGTGCAAGACATGCCCTTGGTCAGCGATTAAAGTCCCACCAATCACGTTAAAGAGGGTAGATTTTCCAGCTCCGTTAGTCCCTACAATAGTAATGAAATCACCAGGGTTAATGGTTAAATTCAAACTTTTTAGGATGGTAGTTTCACTAGCAGTCCCCTTATTAACAATGGTAGAAACATTTTTAAGTTCAAGGATTGGTTTAGTCACTTGTCCGAACCCCCTTTAAAATTGGCTTTTTAATGTTTAGAATCTTATCTAATTGCGGTAACATCATGCAAAGGGCCAGAACAATTGATGAAAGTAAGTTCAAATCGTTAGCTGAGAAGCCGAGTTGAAGCACTGCAAGTAAAAGGAGCCGGTAAACAATACTTCCTAGGGTAACGGCAACTAACCGTTGACCTAAAGTAAGTTCACCGAAGGCCACTTCGCCAATGATGATTGAGGCCAGGGCAATAACAATTGTCCCGATTCCCATGTTAATGTCGGCATATCCGTTGCTTTGAGCGACTAAAGCACCGCACAAACCAACTAAGCCGTTTGAAACCATTAAACCAAAGATCACCATTTTATTGGTTGAAATCCCCATTGAACGAGCCATCGTTGGGTTGTCTCCAGTAGCGATAAAGGCCTGCCCATACTCGGTATTCAAAAAGAGAACTAGGCAAATGGTGATGATTACAATTACGCCCATCCCCATCACAACACTATCAAAGTATTGAGGGAGTTGGCGTAAAAATTGATTTGAAAAAAGGGTTTCTTGCCCTAATAAGCTGAGGTTCGATTTATTACCCATAATGCGGAGGTTAACTGAGTAGGCAGCGGTCATTGTAAGAATCCCAGCTAAGAGACTCGGAATTTTTCCTTTGGTAGTTAATAAACCAGTGATTAAACCAGCAATCATCCCAGCCCCGAAGGCTGCTAATGAAGCCAAATATGGATTAACCCCATGGACGATGAGGCTCACTGCGGTGGCGGCCCCAAGAGGGAAGGTTCCTTCGACCGTCATATCAGTTACGTTTAGAATCCGGAAACTGAGGTAAAGGCCAAGACCCAATAAAGCCCAGAGGAGTCCTTGACCAATTGCGGAAGTTATCAATGCCATTATTTAATCACCTCACCGTATTTTTCAGCTTGTTGTTGGAAATCTTTTGGAATAGTTAACCCCAGTTTTTGGGCTTGCTTGAGATTTAAGACCGGTTCACCATGACGAATGTATTCGATTGGCGTCGTGGCCGGCTTTTTATCTCCCCGAAGAATGGCAGCGGTTACCTTGGCTCCTTCTTGGCCCATCTTGTATTGATTAATACTGTATGTCGCAACCCCACCTTGTTTTACCATTGTATCAACGGCTGGGAAGACAGGCTTGTTAACGGCATCAGCGTTCTTGACCAAGGTTTGCATTGCACCAGCAATGGTATTATCAGTTGGAACGATAACTGCATCAACTTCACTTAACATTGCTTGGGAAACTTGGTTCAAGTCATTACTGTTCGAAATAGAATATGATTTAAGATTCATTCCCATCTTTTTGGCTTGCTTAACAAAAACTTCGTGTTCTGAAGCTGCGGATGGATCGGATGAAGTGTAGATGATCCCAAAAGTTTTAGCGTGGGGCATGAATTCCTTAACTAGTTGTAATTGCTCTTTGACTGGTGCTTGACCAGAGATCCCGGTAATATTGCCGCCGGGATGGCGATTATTCTTTACTAGGCCAGCCCCCTGAGGATCAGTAACAGCTCCTAAAACAATTGGGGTTTTTGAAGTGGTGTTAGCTAAGGCTTGGGAAGCTGGAGTGGTGATTCCAAATAGGATTGTAGAATTATCGTTAACTAATTTATTCGCCATCGTTTTTAAATTTGATTGATCACCGTTAGCATTCTGATATTCAATAGTGACATTTTTACCATCATGGTAGCCTTCTTTAGCTAGTTCATCCCGGAAGCCTTGATAGATTTGATCAAGCGCTGGGTGATGCATCAAGGTTAAAACCCCGACTTTTGGTTTTTGGTGAAGACTCAAACCGTTTCCACCATTATTAGTAAAGAAAGCGACCCCTAAGAAAACTATCAGGATAGTAATCAGGGTATACATCCGTTTCATTATTTCTCCTCCTCAAAGGTAATTCCAAAACAAAACGAGGGGACCTAGTACAGGCCCCCTCGCTAGCAAAAGAAAAGCCCGTACGTAGGATCCGTACGGGCACTGAAATTTCACCGCCGGTACAGATGCAATCTGAAAAATTCCAGGTTACATCCATTAGACGGGTAACCTGAATTACCGGCTTTGCCACCAAGTCTTCAATTGTAAACTTGCGTAATTCATGGTTTCGCACTCCTTTGTTTTGATATTTAAATGTTAACTGAGCAACTATCTTCTGTCAAGAATAAATTAAAAAGAAATGAGAAAAATAGATTAAGGTTACCTAAGTGATGTTAAAATAAGAAAAACAAGAGGGAAGATAAATTATGGAGTATATTTTTGCAAGCGATCCCTATGGAACTGGTCAACCATGGATCGGGTTAGTTAAGGCAGCCGAGGAAAAGTACCCAACAGTGAAAGTTATTTTTGGCGGTGACTATATTGACCGCCGAAAATTTAGCCAAGAAACGATTGCCTTTGTGAAAGCACAAGAAGCTGATCGGGATGCGGTGGTGTTAGTTGGTAATCATGAATCGATGATGTTTGATTTTGTCGAAAAAGGAGGGTTTAACAGTTAAATAATATATGATCAATTGTAATCAAAAGTGATATAATATTCGTAGAAAGAAGAATGTGAGGCGAGTATTATGTCTAAAGCATTAAAACCAAAAGAAATGGCTGAGAAATTAGGAGTTACTGTATTAACTCTCCAGCGTTGGGATAATAAAGGGGTTCTAAAAGCTCATCGCACGCCCACCAATCGAAGATATTATACAGAAGAACAATACTTACAATATATTGGGATGTCCGAAAATGTACAGGGTCGTAAAACGGTAGCCTATGCTAGGGTTTCTACCTACGGGCAAAAGGACGACTTGAAAGATCAAATTGCCTTTATTCGTCAGTTTGCGAATGCCAAAGGTGTAATTCTTGATGAAGTTATAACCGATATTGGCAGTGGATTGAATTATAAGCGTAAGAAATGGAATCAATTACTACAAGAAGTAATGGATGACAAAATTAAGACAATTTACCTTACTTACAAGGATCGTTTTGTTCGTTTCGGATATGACTGGTTTGAACAACTATGCCAACAACATGGCACAACAATCGTAGTTATAAATAACCCAGATACAAGTCCTAATCAGGAATTAGTAGATGATTTAGTAAGTATTATTCATGTATTCTCTTGTCGTCTATATGGTTTGCGAAAATATAAACGTAAGCTAGTAGATGACAAGTCTTTGAAAGGTGGTGAAACAAGTGATACGAACGGAGAAGGTAAGACTATATCCAAATCAGATGATGAAAAAGCGTCTCGATGAGCTGTGTGACTATCGTCGCTATTGTTGGAACCAAGGCTTAGCCCTATGGAATGATATGTATGATGCTTCGTTAATTTTAGATAATAAGAAATTACGTCCTAGTGAACGCAAAGTACGAAATGAATTAGTTGCAAATAAAGCCGATTGGCAGTATCAGTTATCGGCTCGATGCTTACAACTTGCGATTTCTGATTTAGGCAAAGCGTGGAAAAATTTCTTTGATAAAGCTCAACCAGACTGGGGTAAGCCGCATTTTAAATCAAAGAAGGCTCCTAGGCAAGGCTTCAAAACCGATAGAGCCAAGATTATCAACGGTAAGTTACGTTTAGATAAACCACTCGGAGTTAAAGTATGGCATGACATTAGAATTAAAGGTGCTAGGACTTTAGACGGTGATTTAAAAGTTGTTTCAGTTTACCGTGAAAATGGTAAGTACTGGGCTAGTTTACCTTTTGAAGTTGAAATAGCCAAGAAAAGTAAAACTAGCAATAAAACAGCGGTTGATATTAATGTCGGTCATTTTAACTATACCGAAGGTAAAGTTAATACACTACCTAGTCATTTAAAGAAACTTTACAAACGCATTAAGCATTATCAACGTCAATTAGCTAGAAAGCGCACTGTCAATGGAAAGAAAGCAACTCAATCGAATAATTACGTTAAGACGAGAGCCAAGTTACAACGTGATTATCGGCGCGTTGCCAACATTCAGCATGATATTATTCAAAAGTTTACCACTAAGCTAGTTACCGATTATGACAAAATCGTGATTGAAGATTTAGCGGTGAAGCAAATGCAGATGAGTCATGTTGCGTCTAAAGGTTTACAACGGTCGTTGTTTGGTTATGTCAAAAAAGGCGAGGAAAAGATCACTTTGCAGGGCAATAAAAAGCATGGTACCCAACATAATGAGTATGTCTGTTATGAGTGTGGCTGTCCTAATTACAATAAAAAGGTTGATCGCGACGAAAATGCCATGGCCAACCTAACG
>DWYX01000037.1 GCA_019118465.1 Candidatus Limosilactobacillus faecipullorum
TTGACACCCTTGATTTATTAACGTTAAAATTAAAAATGTAAGCGTTATTTAAAAAAGGGGGGGTAAAATAATGAAACGAATGCAATTGTTAACGGGAATCATGGCCGCTGGACTCACACTTGGGCCAGTAATTTCGGCTCGCGCTTGTACAACGGTTTTGGTGGGAAAGGATGCCAGTCAAGATGGTTCGACGCTGATTGCGCGCAACGAAGATGTCGATACGGCTTGGGCCAAGCATTTTGTGGTTCACCCGGCTACTTCCAACGGGCCAACCGAATACGTTTCAAAGGATAATGGTTTTAAAGTCACGGTACCTGGGGCTGGTTTGCGATATACGGCAACCCCGGATTGGCAGCAAAAGGATGGGCAGGATCAATTCAGTGAAGACGGCATTAACTCCGCTAACGTGGCAATGAGTGCAACTGAATCCGGCACGACCAACAAAAAAGCTCAGAAAGCGGATCCGTTTGTGAAGGATGGGATTGCTGAAACTTCAATGGTTGATGTGGTTTTGCCATACATTCATTCAGCCAAAGAAGGGGTTGAATACCTTGGCAAGATTGTTGAAGAAAAAGGGGCCGCGGAAAACAACGGGGTTATTTTCAGTGATAAAAATTCCATTTGGTATATGGAAATCGGCTCTGGTCACACTTGGGCGGCCGTACGGGTGCCCAACGACAAATATGCGGTCATTGCCAATCAAACCTCAATTGGGACTCTAAAATTAAACGATCATGCTAACTACTTGGCCTCACCAGGCTTGGCCAAGTTTGTTAAACGCCATTATCTCGCTCAAGTAACGCAGAATCGGGTCAACTATGCGCAAGCCTTTGGAACAAATAATAAGTTGGACGCGACCTATAATTGGCCTCGGGTTTGGGATGGTCAGCGCTTATTAACGCCTAGCAAAAAGCAGAGCATTAAGCAACATGATTTGGCCCTCTTTATGAAGCCTGATCAAAAAATTTCAGTTGCCACGGTCCAACGAGTCTTAGCTTCGCATTTTAACGGCACTAAATATGATTCCAATGGCAAATGGGTCGGGGGCTACCGGCCGATCAACGTGCCGACCGACGTCGAGTCGCACATTTTGCAGATTCGCAATGATGTGCCAGCGGAGATAGCAGGGGTACAATGGTTAGCCATGGCATCACCGGCCACCAGTGTGTATGTACCGTTCTATACGAACGTGAATACAACGCCTCACCAGTATCAAAGCGGCACTGATCAACCAGATCAAAGCTCTGCCTACTGGACGTATAAGCTAACCCGGGTGTTGACGGATCCATACCGGAATAAATTAATTAACAAAGATGTACGTCCGGCGCAAAAGAAATTGAACCACCAACTACAGGTCAACCTAAAGCAAAGTGACCAAACCGCGCAACGGTTAACCGGGAGCACATTAAGCGATTACTTAGCCCAACAAAATCAACAAAATGCGGATTTAGCTCAGAATACCTTTGAAAAGCTGAATCAAAAATTGATTGTTGATTCCAGTCGGCAAACTAAAATTGTCCATCACCAAGATTTTTAAGCTTACTTTGGGGTTTCGGTTATCTGATGATTCTTTAATATCTTACTAAAAATAAGGATCTTCTTGAAAAAACACGACAAAAAGTACCGCTTGCTCAGTTAGTCAGAAAAAATTAAAGCTTTTTTAGCAAAGATGGTAGCGCTTACAGATATAGTGTGATATTATAAATTCACAAGGTTAAATGATGCTAATCGCATAAGGAGGGACCAATAATGAAAGCAGCTGTATGGCATGGTGTTAAGGATATTCGTGTAGAAGATGTTGAACTGAAGCCATTAAAGGATGATGAAGTCGTAGTTAAGGTGGCTTGGGCTGGTATCTGTGGGAGTGACCTGCACGAATACGTTGAAGGACCTGTCTTTATTCCGGTTGAAAAGCAAGACGAACTGACCGGCGGTCTGGCCCCATTAACGATGGGTCACGAATTCGCAGGGGTGGTTGAAAAGGTCGGCCCAGCCGTTACCGATGTGAAAGTTGGTGACCACGTAACTGTTAACCCAACGATTACTCACGAACGCTGGGCTGATGATGTTGACGTATACGACGGCTACTCCTTTATTGGCTTGAGTTGTGACGGGGGCTTTGCTTCCCACGTAAATGTGCCTGCTCACAACGTTTACAAATTGCCAAGTGACTTCCCATTGAAGTTGGCTGCTACGATTGAACCAACTGCCGTGGCAGTGCAAGCAGTTAAGGAAGGGGATCTGCGGTTCGGTGAAACCGTAGCAATCTTTGGGGCTGGCCCAATTGGGTGTTTAGTAGTTGCTGCAGCTAAGGCGGCCGGGGCCCGGAAGATTATTGTATGTGACCTGTCAGAAAACCGGTTAAAGAAGGCCCAAGAAATGGGGGCAACTGACGTAATCAACTCTGGTGAAGTCAACGCGGTGGAAGAAATTCACAAGTTGGTACCAAACGGGGTTGACGTTTCCTTTGAAGTTGCCGGGGTCCAACCAACCTTTATTCAAGCGATTGAATCCACCAAGGCGCGTGGGACGATGGTAATTGTTTCGATCTTTGCTCGCCCAATTGAATTTAACCCAATGCTGTTAACCAACACTGGGGTTAAGGTTACTTCAACGATTGCTTACTCCCGGGATGCCTTCCAAAAGACGGTGGACTTGGTTTCCCAAGGTAAGATTAAGGTTGAACCAATTATCACGAAGCAAATCGGCTTAGACGACATTGTTACTGAAGGGTTTGATACTCTGATCAGCGATAAGACGCAAGCCAAGATCTTAGTTGAATTAAGTGGTGAATAATTAATTTACCAACGCTAAGGACGTCTTCCTAATTTTAGGAAGGCGTTTTTTAATTGAAATTGACAATTACTACATTCATGTTTATTATTTTATTTTAGTGAGAGTTTACAATTCAAGTGCAACACAATTTAAAAAAATAACCCATAACGGGGTAGAATTAGTTTAACGACCAAGTCAAATAATTCGAGGTAACCCGTTATGAGCTATATCCATCTTACTATAAAAGAACGAGAAATGCTTATGTGTTTGAAAGTAAACGGACTTTCTATCCGTGCAATTGCGCTTCGCTTGGGACGCAGCCCCAGTACCATTTCTCGAGAATTAAAATGCTGTTCGGGAAATTATTCAGCCAGTGACGCTGAACGTGACTACCACAAGAAACGGCAAAACTGTCATAAGCCTCTACTATTAGACCTTCATCCTCAGTTATGTCAAAAAATTGCTCACTATATTTTAGAGTTACATTGGTCTCCTGAACAAATCGCTTCGCGATTTATAAAAAGAAGGCCAATGGTGTGTGAGTTATAACACCATCTACCGACACATCTATAAGCATAATTTGAATGAGAATTTCTCGTCACACGGTGATACGGGCATTAAAAGACATTTAAGACATAAACACCGTACACGTCATCCTAAAAACACTAG
>DWYX01000003.1 GCA_019118465.1 Candidatus Limosilactobacillus faecipullorum
TAAGTCTATTTATATCTTTCATGTCAATAATTATATCACATATTTATCTATCCATGTGACCTAAAGGACAGAAAATTAGGGCAATTCATCACGTCCTTAAAAGAACGTGTTTCCTTGCCTGTTTTCAAAAAGTGAGCTAGCGACCAAAAAGGCTGAGAAGAAGTCCAATTTCTTCTCAGCCTTTTTCGCATCTCCGAATGTTACTCAGAAACCGCGGTCAAAAACAGTAACCAAGTGGACATTGTCTTCCTTTCAGTCGGCACTATCCTATTTGATTTTGGATGCTTTTACCCGACCTCTAGTAAGTAGTAACTTCATTGGCAGCTTGGTTAATCGCGTTTTGTTGACTTACTGTGCTGTAGTATCGACTCTTCAATTGATCAATGGTCGTCGTGGTCTTTGCAAAATCTTGCTCAGCCGTTGTCTTTCCCTTTTGATCTTGGAGCGTATAAATCGTTACTTGGTTACCATTAACGGTATAGTAGACCGTACTTGCGGCTGTCCCGCCACCAATTGCTTGACGACCTTGGGGGGCCGTCCCGCGAATTAACTTCGTCAAGTTAGTGTAACCACCAGCCCGGTAAATCAAAACTGCGAGTTGGTTATCCGTTAATTGTTGGTTGCTAGTGCTAGTCGTTGATTGGTTAGTACTACTTGAAGATTGACTCGTCACCGAACTAGTCGAACTTGAATTAGCCTTTGAACTCGACCGGGAACTGGTATCCGCACTAGCTGCTTTATGATTCGTTGCTTGCGTCGTTTTAACCGTACTGCTTGAAGAAGAATCCTTCGCACTAGATTGATTTCCGCAGGCGGCTAAACTAACGGCTGCCCCTAAGGTAACCCCAAATAATAGTAATTTTTTCATCAAGATTCTCCTTTTTGACGTTAAATAATTGATTAACTATTATTTTATCACTAAAACTTCATTCTTGCTTAAAAGTGAAAATCTCCTTTACGAGAACTTAAGATTTTTATTTCTGTTGGATCAATTTTTCTTCTTTATATTAACGATAATCTTGTCGGTATGCGATCCGAGCCACACAAGGATAAGGAGCTGGTAGAAGCATCGTTAACATTTCTTCTGGGCTCTACGCCAAACATTTCCCGAACTGCCCAAGCGGCAATTGACTCCTTAACCCGGGCCATTGCGCCCAGTATGTCAACGATAAAATTCGTGCAATGTCATTTGCGACCGATGTATCTAAATCTGGTAAATCTTCTTAAAGAACGTGCACCTCGCTTGGGCTGCTACCTTCCTTGCCAGTGATGCTGCCGACTACATTACCGGTCAACTTCTCCCAGTTGCTAGTGGTTTTCGTATGTCAATCCCAATTTACGGTGATACTTTGGGGCAGGACAACCACCGCTAAACTAATTCCCCTAACATTTATTATCATCAATCATTAAAAAAATCGGCGGAGCGCTATGCCTGCCGATTTTCTTGTTTTCGAATTAAGTACCGTTGTCGCCAATAGGGAAAGATGATAAGTCCTAGGCTAATGATAACTAAAATTAAAAGATTACCAAAAACATCAATATTTCCTTGACTAATAAAACTTATAACTAAAGTAAGTCCCCAAAATATAACCTCATAACCTAAGACCTTAATTAATAAATCAATTCCCAAGCCGGCACCTCCTATTTGATATTTTTTACCGCAATCACTTTACACTATGAGTGTACAATACGTTCCCCTTAGTTTCTGTCACCAGTTGATAATAATTCGATTACAGTCACTTTACAGTCGATTAGATTGTGTTATTAGCTAATTATTATTGATCAACTTATCGACTTTTTCTGTTTATCACCATTTTATCAAAGCTCCGTCCTAGGCTAAATTGGGCTTAGCTGCTTTAAGTTACCTTGGTTTTATCGCCATCGACATCCGGTATTTTCCCCTCCCTTAAGCCTTATTGCACGAACACTTACTGTTGATTAGTTTTAAGAACGACCAAGCTGATGGATCATCATCCCTGCACTTCTTTTCGACAATGGCTAGTGTTCTTCGACAATTGGAGAAACGGTAATTTATAAACTCTTGTAAACAGTAATTTTAGCAATATATAAATTGGTGGTGGTTTATTTGCAACCTTTCAATCCCAGCCTTAGTACAATCCCTAAGATCTATCTTGATTATCAAACCCAAAACTTAATTGAAATACTTAAACCTAGCTGAAGTTTGAACCTACATCTCATTAAGGCTACACGGTTCTAGATTACATTCTGCGCAATCTAGCTTTACTTACAGAATTGGTACTCTAGACAAGAATAGCACCTCAAACCTGGCTACCGCCAACTTTCACGTTTTTTATCTTATCATCATATAATTCCGAATGAAGCATTTTTATTTTCACACCTATTTTCAATTTACCAATGTTTTAGGCAGACGGTTGCATCACCTTGATATCAACAGATAAGTAAAATAGACCAATTATATGTAACGAATCATTTTCTGTCCATCGGTTGACCGACATCCACTTTCCCTTTATCCTGTCATCGTAAGCGCTTCAACTAATTAAAAAGGAGCAATAATCATGCAAAAAGTTGATGAATCACAAATAATCAAAGTTACTAATCCTCGCTATCGCCAACAATTCCATATTTCGACGCCAGCGGGGTGGTTGAACGATCCGAATGGGCTTTGCTACTTCAAGGGTTATTACCATGTCTTTTACCAATTCCACCCTTACTCGGCTGAATGGGGACCGATGCACTGGGGCCACGTTCGGAGCCGTGACCTTATCCACTGGGAACAACTTCCCGTAGCATTAGTACCCGGTGACCCCGAAGATACTGGGGGCTGTTTCTCTGGTTCTGCCATTGTCAAAGACGGGCGCCTTTATCTGATCTACAGTGGCCACCACTACTTTGGTGACAACGACCAGGATCACTTCTGGGAAAATCAAAATCTAGCCTATAGCGATGACGGGATTCACTTTACCAAGTCAGAACACAATCCGATTATTGAAGCCCCGAAAGATAATACCCAACACTTCCGCGATCCTAAGATTTGGCAAAAGGATGGCTATTACTGGTTAATCTTGGGCAGTCAAGCAACTGATGGTCTTGGTCGAGCTTTATTGTACCGATCAACCGACTTGATCCACTGGGAAAACCGAGGGCCAATCGCAAAAGCTAAAGATGCCAAGAGTGAAGGCTTTATGTGGGAATGCCCTGATTTCTTCCGGATTGACGATACCGATATCCTACTTTATTCACCAATGGGAATCAAACCCGTTGCCCACAATTTTTTAAACGTTTCATCAGTATGTTACCAAGCGGGACAGTTGGATTATGATCAAGCCCAATTTAATCACGGTCCTTTCTGGGAACTGGATCACGGTCATAACTTCTACGCTACCCAAACCTTCCGCACGCTAGATCAACGGCGGATTTTGTTTGGGTGGATGAGTTCCTTTGATGATCCAATGCCTGAAAAAGCTGATGGTTGGGCTGGTTGTTTGACCTTACCACGGGAACTCCATTACCAAAAAGGACAACTATTTATGACCCCCGCCCGGGAGCTTAAGAACTTACGGGAAAGCAAAGTTGCTAGTGAAGCGACAACTCTTGATCAGGATTATTTTTTTGATTACACCGACCAACAACACAGTGAACAATTAATTACCATTGATCTCGCTCCAAATACAGTTACCAAGTGGCAATTAACAAGTGCTGGCAAGCCATTGTTAACCCTGACCGCTGATCAAACAAGTGGTGAAATCACAGTCCAACAAGGTGATTTAAAGCCTCGATACGCTAAATTTGGGGGTCACCAACTCCGTCTTCACCTTTACATTGATACCAGCTCGGTCGAATTCTTTATTAACGATGGCGAAATCACCTTTACTGAACGCTACTATGCTGACCAACCAATCCAAACCACGGTTAGTGCTAACCAAGCCCTACCGGTTCAAATTAAGGCTTATCATCTCGCTTAACGAAAGGAGTTTTGAACATGAAGCAACAAAAAGTCAGTGCCTTCAAGAATCCGTTTTATCTTCAAGGCTCACTTAGTTTATTAATGTTCTTTATGGCCTGGGGAATCTGGTGGTCCTTCTTCCAAATTTGGCTGACCACTAAGCTCGGCTTCTCTGGGACCCAAGTGGGGACAATTTATACCTTCGACTCCGCCATTACTTTGGTTTTGATGTTTATTTACGGTTCGATTCAAGACCACTTAGGCCTTAAACGGAACCTACTCTTAGTCATTACTGTCTTAGAAATGTTACTTGGACCCTTCTTCACCTGGGTTTACGCTCCGCTCTTACACACGAATTTCTTAGTTGGGGCTTTGCTGGGTTCCTTTTATCTGTCCTTTACTTTCTTAGCCGCTTCACCAACCTTTGAAGCTTTGGCTGAACGGATGGGCCGCCGCTTTGGTTACGAATACGGGAAAGCCCGGGCCTGGGGATCCTTTGGGTACGCCATTGCTGCTCTCTGTGCTGGTTACCTCTTTACGGTTAGTCCCTACATTGTTTTCTGGATGTCCAGTGGCTTTAGTGTCATTACCTTCACTATTTTGATTACTGGTTCGCGGACGAAACAGGCAACAATTGATCGATTTGAAAACCAAACGGAAGAAGCTAAGGAAGCCCAAAAGCCTTCTTTCAAGGAAATCATCCAAGTTTTCAGGTTGCCTGAGCTTTGGAAGCTAACAATCTTTATCATCTTTAGTGGTTCTTTCTATACTGTTTTTGATCAACAGATGTTCCCTGAATTTTTCACCCGTTTCTTTGCTACTCAAGCCACGGGTGACACGGCCTACGGGATTCTAAATTCCATCGAAGTCTTCTTAGAGGCGATTATGATGGCTCTTGTTCCTGCAATGATGAAGAAAATCGGAGTGCGGCGGACCCTCTTGATTGGGGTGACCGTGATGTTTATCCGGATTGGACTTTGTGGCCTTGTTACTAACCCGCTTGGCATTTCAATTGTTAAGTTACTCCACGCTCCCGAAACGGCAATCTTTGCCCTAGCGATGTTCCGATACTTAACCCTCCACTTTGACACCCGGCTTTCCGCGACTATGTACATGGTGGTTGGGCAAATTGCTGGTCAAGTTGGGCAAATCATCTTCTCCACTCCACTCGGAACTTTACACGATAAGATTGGTTACCAATCCACTTTCCTCGTCATTTCCGCAATCGTAATTTGTGCCGCCATTTACGCCTTCGTAATTTTGAAAAAGGATGACCAAGATGTCACTGGTCAACCATTGGAAACCGATTAAGTCGTTCATCCCCCGCTCTAGTTTTATCCTGGGGGATTTTTCGTTAGATATAAAGGAGGCGCTTTCGTGGCTAAATTACGATTAGAAGATGTCGCTGAAGCTGCTGGGGTATCCAAGGCAACCGTTTCCCGGGTCATTAACCGGCGGGGATATCTGAGCAAAAAGACGATTAACCTAGTTGAACGGACGATGAAGGAATTAAATTACCGGCCCAATGCGATTGCCCAACAGATGACAACCGGGAAGACTCAACTGATCGGAATTTTAGTCCCTAACGTCGCCAATCCTTTTTTCGGTGAACTGGCTTCCACACTGGAAAACCACCTTTTTAAAATGGGCTACAAGGTTCTGGTTGGTAACGCCCAAAATGATGCCGCCAAAGAAAGTCGTTACCTCCAACAACTGTTGAATCACCAAGTAGATGCCTTAATCATTGCTACCCATAACCACAATATTGAAGAATACCAAAACGCTAACTTACCAATCATTGCTATTGACCGCTATCTTCGCCAAGACATTCCCGTTATCCAATCTGATAACTACGCTGGTGCCAAATTGGCGACTGAAACCTTAATTGAACGAGGCGCCACTAAAATCGTCCACACTGATAACTTGCCCTCTAACCAACATGATACCCAACGAAAAGAAGCCTACGAAGCCACCATGCGGGCCCATCGGCTAACTCCTATCACCTACCTAACTGATTTTTATGGTGATCAAGCCCAACGGGTGGCAACTTTCAACCAACTTTTCGATGAACATCCAGATGTTAATGGGATTTTCGCTTCCAACGACACTGATGCCGCCTTATTACTCCAAATTGCCCGCCAACGGAACTACCGCCTTCCGGATGACTTGCAGATCATCGGCTATGACGGTACCCAAGCAAGTCAACTGCTAGCACCTGATCTAGCCACCATTGTCCAACCAATCGCTAAAATGGCCAATGCTACAATCGATCTCTTGGAATTACAGTTGAAAAAACAAACCCTCCCGGCTTCGGTGATTTTACCGGTAACCTTGCGGGAAGGGACGACGTTACGAAAAAATAAACGAAGATAGGTTGGGGAAACTTCTCGACGGCCTAGAAGGAACAAGAAATTTCTCCTGACCTCTGTTAGTGCTTATCACCGTACCATTCCGGATGAAGCCTTTTATTACCCAACTCCCAAAACGCTAAGGCAGAAGCGGCGGCAACATTTAAGGAATCAACCTCAGGAGCCATCGGAATCTTAATTGTAAAGTCACTCTGATCAATCGTCGCTTCTTTTAAGCCTGGGCCTTCTGAACCGAGAATGATTGCTAACTTCTCCGTTTCGGTCAACACCGGATTATCAATATCAATCGTATTATGACGGAGGGCCATTGCCGCAGTCTTGTAACCGAACCGATGTAAAAGGCCAATCCCTTCAGTTTGCCAAACCTTGGCGTCAAGATAAGTCCATGGCACCTGAAAAACCGTCCCCATCGCAACTCGGGAAGCCCGCCGATATAGTGGGTCAGCCGAGTCACTGGTCACGATGATCCCATCAATCCCTAACGCAGCGGCTGATCGAAAGATTGCGCCAATATTTGCGGGATTTACTACTCTTTCGAGGATGGCAATGCGGGGATGATCACTCGGCATCGTTGCTAAAAAGCTAGTTAAATCTGGCCGCTGGATCCGATACATTGCAGCCAATGCCCCCCGTAAAAGATTGTATCCTGCCCCCGTCAGCTGACGGAGTAATTCACTATTAACAACATAAATTGGCGTTTGCCCTAGGCCAGTTGTTTGATTAGCTACCATCTCATGATCTAAGTCAGCTAAGTCTCGATCCATAGTCTTTTCCTCCATTAAAAGTGAAGCTGGCCGATAGCCAGCCCGTAAGGCGCGTTCAATCACTTTTGGACTTTCGGCGATAAACAAACCGGGGTTGGGCTCTAAAGCATGAAAAAGTTGGGCTTCGTTAAGGCGGACATACGGATCTAAATCTTTTCCTTCTAGATCAGTTAGAAAAACTAAGTTGTGCATCTGGAATTTATCCTCATTCGTAATAATTTAGCTATCATTGTAAAGCTTAATTATTTCCAGGGCAAACATACTCTCAAATCATAAAAATAGTCCATGAGAAATCGAAATGCAGCACAGTGCTTCAATCCCTCATGGACTATATGATGACACAAAATAATTAATATTCCAACTCACTACATTTCCTTTTTTACTAAACAAACCAAAGCTATATCATCTAAATGCAAAAATAGGGCCAGAAAGAAACATGTACTTCTTCCCAACCCTATTTAATTTATTTTTGATATTGTGTGGTAAACGGCCACGCAGACATCGTTCTCGGCTACATCCCGCACAATCCGGCTTCACTTTCAAAATTATACTCTAGATAAGAGCAGGATCTCAAACGTGACTAAAGCCAACTTTTTCGACCCTATCCTCTTATCATCGTACGATTTCGGGTAGAGCCTTTTCTATTCGTATTCAAGTGTAGAAGAGCTTGATACATCAATACTTACAGCTACTTTATCATAGTCTTGGTAGACTCCTGGTAGACTATCGAACTTTTACATATTGGTTGCCTGTAAAATCCACCAATGAATGGTTGGGATGTTCAATCTTGCCCACGGCACCATTTAGCTGATCAGCAACGGTACGATTACGGCCACGCCATAACTGTGAATAATACTTCAATGTGGTAGTTGGCTTAGCATGGCCTAAGCGCTGAGATACTGCTAAAATATCAACGTTATATTTGTTGATAAGCAGACAAGCATGGGAAGTCCTTAATTCTTTAGCTTGAATTCGGTGAACACCAGCCAAATCCGCATAACGATTGACAACGTTATCGATGTAATGGTTCATCAGTGGCACTCAGTACATAATGATCATCACCCTGTTGCGGTAAATTATCATACTGTAACTTTTTTCACAAACTTTTTTAAAAAGGCCGTAACCACGCGTAGCCAGCCACCCACCCGCTAAATTTTCACAAAAGAAAAACACGCTTTCCCAGCGAAAAGCGTGCCCTTGAATTAATGCTTTGCAAAGAAGTCGCGGTAGACGTCCGGGACCACCCGGTCGGCCGCTTGCCATTGGGCCTGGAGTCGGTTTTCCAGTTGGTCGCCCGGGGCAAAGACCGCCTGCAAGTCCGCCACCATTTGGTCGACTTGTGCTGGTTGGTAACGGTTGACCGGGGCCACGTAGCGCGGCGCGTGCAGGGTTTCTTCAAAGCCCATGATCAACATGTTGTTTTCAAAGGCGCCCCGCACGGCATCGAGGATTTCGTTGCCACGG
>DWYX01000038.1 GCA_019118465.1 Candidatus Limosilactobacillus faecipullorum
CTTTGCTTAGTATTCGACACACTAAAGGCTACTGGTCTTTTCTTTTTTTGTAAATAAGTAAATTGGTCTACAAAAAAGATTTCCACGACCAGATGAATTATTCATCCAACCTATGAAAATCTTACACTAACCTTGTCTTCTTCTGGTTTGAAGTAGGCCACCGTTTCGTCAATCACCTTTGATTGAAGCATAGTATAAATTTGATCAATCGTTGAAACAACCGCCTTCTTATCTGCCGCACCATGGGCTTTAACCACTGGAGCTTGTATCCCAAGTAAGACCGCGCCACCGTAGTTTGATGGCGTCATCACCTTAGCAATTTGCTTAAAGACTGGTTTTAAGAAAAGATAACCAAGCTTAGCCCTTAGACCGCCACTAAGAATCCCGTTTTTAATTAACTTTAGAAGTACCTTAGCAGTTCCTTCAGTTGCCTTTAAAGCGGCATTAGCTGTCCAACCATCAGAAACTACAACATCGGCTTTCCCATAAAGTAAATCACCAGCTTCGATATTGCCAATAAAGTTGATATCATCAGTCTGGGACAATAATTGATGAACCTCTTTATGGAAAGTATCACCTTTATCAGCTTCCGCCCCATTATTTATAAGGGCGATCCGAGGATTTTTGATTCCTAAAACTTTTTGGGCATAAAAACGACCTAATTGGGCAAATTGAACTAAATTTTTCTCTTTTGATTCGGCATTTGCGCCTGAATCAAGGTAGATAAACCGATTGGTACCAGCATCATTTGGAATGGCAACTGGTAAAATACTAGTTAATCCTGGCCGATCAATTCCTTTAATTCGACCTATTAGCAATAATCCAGCAGCTAAAATGGCCCCGGTATTACCAGCAGAGAAAAAGGCATCTGCTTCACCACGCTTAACTGCCATTGCCGCTTGAACCAGCGAGGAATCCTTCTTCTTTCGAATTGCCCGGACTGGTTCTTCTCCCATTTCAATTTCTTGGGTAGTTGGGATTACTTGGATTCGTTCTTTATTTTGCAATAAAACGGAAACTGCCTCTTCATTCCCGTACAACATGAATTCAAGATCCGGATGTTGATCCCGAGCTTGTTCAATTCCTTCTACAATTACCTTTGGGGCATCGTCGCCACCCATTGCGTCAACCGCAATCTTCATCATCATTCCTCCATCTCTAATCAAAGTGGGTCTTTAAATTTTGACTTCTTAAGTATAAAACAAGTGGTTGATTTTCGTCATGTTGATCCCAATTTGGCTCTTCTAATAAGTTGAGGGCGTCTTGTCGCGCACACTGCATCATCTTCAAATCACCAACCGGATCTCCAATTTTAAACTCTGGCATTCCCGACTGTTTCTTACCTAAGACATCACCCGCACCTCGTAATTCAAGGTCCCGTTGGGCAACAATAAAGCCATCGGTCGTTTCCACCATCGTTTCCATCCGCTTTTTTCCTTCTGGCGTTTTAGGATCTGCCACCAACATACAGAATGATTGACGGACACCCCGGCCTACCCGGCCCCGAAGTTGATGAAGTTGGGCTAACCCAAAGCGATCCGCATCATAAATCACCATAACAGTAGCGTTTGGATTGTCGACCCCCACCTCAATCACCGTTGTTGCTACAAGAACTTGAATTTTACCGGCTTGGAAATTAGCCATGACAGCTTCTTTTTCATCGTTACTCATCCGGCCATGTAACAAACCAACTTGATAATTAGGCGCAAATCGCTCAGCAAACTGTTCATACAAAGCCGTTGCATTTTGCACATCTAGCTTTTCTGACTCTTCGATTAAGGGACTAACCACGTAAGCCTGAGCTCCTTGAGCAAGCTGACCCCGCAAAAAATCCAACGCTGTCTCTGATTGGTCACTCTTCAGCCAAGTTGTTTTAATTGTTTTGCGCCCAGCTGGCAACTCATCGATTACCGAAACATCCATTTCACCATAAGCGGTAATCGAAAGCGTCCGCGGGATCGGAGTAGCTGTCATAGCAAGAATATTAGGATGATTCCCTTTTTCCCGCAACAATTTTCGTTGATCAACCCCGAAGCGGTGTTGCTCATCAATAATCGCTAACCCTAAATTAGCAAATTCGACTTGATCTTGAATTAAAGCATGGGTCCCAATAATTAAATTACATTGGCCAGCCGCAATTTGCTCAGCTAAAGCTTGATGCTGTTTTGCAGTTAACGATCCCGTTAATAAAGCAACATTAACCGGAGTATTTTCAAATACTTTGGCTAATTTTTCAGCATGCTGAGCAGCTAAAATTTCAGTTGGAGCCATCAAAGCCGCTTGGTAGCCAGTTAAGATCGTAGCATAAATTGCAATCGCCGCCACAATTGTCTTCCCACTCCCAACATCCCCCTGTAAAAGGCGATTCATCTGAAAAGGGCTGCGTAAATCCCGGCAAATTTCATTAACTACCCGTTTTTGAGCGCCAGTTAATTCAAAAGGTATCGTTCGAATAAAAGCTCGTAACTCTTCATTGTTGTATAAAAGTTGAGTGCCATCAGCTTTTCGCCGGGCGAGTCGCATTGATTGTAAGCGTAACTGAAATAAATAAAATTCTTCGTAAGCTGCTGTTCGCCGAGCTTGCCGAGCTTGATCACCGGTTTTAGGAAAGTGAAGCCATTGAAACATCGTGGCCCGATCTAGTAATTGATAACGTTGGCGGAGTGAAAGTGGGATTAAAGTTGCGATCACATTTCGATACTGAGTGTAGGCTAATTCGATCAATTGCCGGAGAGTTGCCTGGCGAACATGTTTATTGGCTGGATAAATAGTTCCAATTGTTTCTTCACCAGGATTAACCACCAAAAGCTTCGATCCCATAACTTGTTGCCGGGCTTGGTTCCACGTTCCCAACACAGTTACATCCCCGTTTAACTTTAAGTGGTCTTTAAAATACGGTTGATTGAAAAACACAACCATTACAACTTGATGCCCAGTTTGGAGCCGAAAACTGAGCCGATTCTTTCGATACCCAAAACGACTTAGAATGGGCTCAGAAACAACGGTCCCATGAATTGTCACTTTTTGCTTATCAACTGCTTTTTCCAAATTAGTTGGCGCAAAATCATCGTAACGGCTTGGATAGTGGGTAAGTAAGTCTTCAATTGTCTCAATCCCAAGTGTTACTAGTTGTTCAGCTCGTTTCTGACCAACCCCTTTTAAAGTTGTAACCGGATCCTGTAATGATTTCACTGGCTCACCTCCTCGTATATTAAAAATAATCCTTTTGTTTTTTGTGACATTACAACTTGCTTTCTGGTCACCGCATGATAGCCTCTAATTATCATTGGCTTTGGTCAACTGGTATAGGTTATTTCCTCCTGTAGTTTAACTACTTGCTTAGTCTGCCGCCCAGGCAATCAACTAATTCTCGAACTCACATGCTGTACCGATTAGAAGATTGACTAATTCTTGAGTAGGAATTAGATGCAGCTTTAATCGTTCTAACCAATGAGTACTGATACTTGCGAGG
>DWYX01000039.1 GCA_019118465.1 Candidatus Limosilactobacillus faecipullorum
GAACGACCAGACCAACCGATTGGGGGAAAACAATTTTGGCGGATTATGAATCATGTTGGTGATTTACTGGGGATTAACTACTTGGGTACCCATACCATGCGAAAAACCGGAGCTTACCTTGTTTATGAACAAACCCATCATAATATCGGGTTGGTAATGAAATTACTGAATCATTCTAGTGAAGCGATGACATTAGCTTACCTTGGGTTGGACCAAGAAACGAGGGAAACAATGCTTGATCGGATTGATTTTGGCCAGTTAAACGTTTGAGCTTAAATATGCGCTCAGCTGTAAGTTAGTCAGGATATCGGGGGGATTACTATTAAATATCTGGGAAAATTAAACATATTATTATTATGTAAATCTATTTGGGAGGAAATAGAAAATGGGACGAAATATTCGGATGCGGGTACCGATCTACAAAACTGATCGGGAAAAACAAATGATGAACAATCGCGAGCGTCGTAAGACACTACTAGAAAAAGCCAAAAAGACGAAGCCTAAAGCGAATCCAACCGTAAAAACAGAAAAGGAGGTGCCAACAACACCTCAATTTGAAAATTTGAAATCTCAGATTAAACAGTTAAAACAACAGTTAGCATCTGAAAAAGCCCAGCATCAACGAAGTGAACGAAAAAGTCAACAGCAAATTCGAGACTTAAAAATCGCTAATCGAAAATTACGGCAAGAGAAACAAGTTGCTTTGGCTGAAGCTGATGCAAAATTAAAGGAAAATCTTGAGAAGATAAAATTAAAAAAGACGAAATTGTACCAAGCAAAAATGCATCTCGAACGGGAGCAAGCTTTCCTCGATTCAGTTGGTTGGAATCAGTCCGATGAGCTATCAACTTTACTAGCTAAACAATCAAAGCTAGCGGCTTGGTGGGCGGTAAATTACTTGAAGTCCGCTGAAATCTTTACTCACCAACGCCAGACTTGTGCTTCGCTGAAGAATAAAGATCGTCAACTACAGAAGGAAAATCAACGATTAAAAGAGGAACTAAAAAAGGAAAAACAGAAAAATGACCGTCTCCGCCATCAACTACATGAATTGAATGCATCAATTCATGCTACCAATGAAGAATTACGGAGCCGGCGAGCGGAAATTTGGTTAGAGCACCTTATTGATTACCTAACGCCAACAACTCTGAGTCAGTATGATCAATTGGAAACTTTAAACCGAAAGTTGCTTCAAACTTTTAAAGTCGCTAGTAAACAATCGTTTAGTAGTAACCTTAATCAGCAATTACGGTTTGTGTATGGTTACTTACAAGTTGATGATGGTCAATTCTTTATTTATGATGTAAATCATGAAACTAAGCATTCGTTAATCATTAGTGAACATCAACAAGCATTGATGAATTTAGAGGATGGCATCGCAATTAAAGCCCAACGAAACGTAATGACTGATCAATATACCTTAGTTCGGATCTACCCGGTTATAAATCATGTTCGTTTACATGAAGCAAAACTTAAAACTCCTAAAAAGGTAAAGTCCCAAGCGCAAACTACGATAGCAGACGAACGCCTTTCAATCGTTGACCAAGCAAAACTTAATTGGTTAGCTGCTCAAAGAATTTTGGTCGTTGGAAATAAACGTGCTCAAGCCTTTGTTGATACCTTAAAACCATATGTCGAAGTAAAATTAATGGATGGTTACGAGGATCATCCCCGCCAAATTTTTATCGCAATGAAAGCGGCTGATTATGTCTTTATTTTAATCGATAGCGTTCCTCATGCGATCACTGATTATACAAAGACCCAATCTGACCTTGCACCAGGTGGCAGAAAGGTTCAAATCTTCCGAAACCCGCAACCAGATGCAGGTTTAGCTCGGTTAAATTATCTTTATGCAACTAAATGATTTCCAATAAGATAATTATGTTAAGTCAAGTGTAAAAATAACGGTGAACCTCCAATTAAGAGAGTTCACCGTTATTTTTATTCAACCACTAAAATCTTAGCACTTTCCATCGCTTTTTCGCTCAACTCTTGACCAATTCCTGGGCGGTTAGGCACTTGGTAATATCCATCAACTGGTTGGTAGTGGTATTTACCAGAGCCGTAATTATCAGGTTTTAGGTTGATTTCGTGTTCTTCGTGAATTAAGAAGTTACTGATGGCCGCTTCAACCTGAAGCGTTGCGGCAGTTGCAATTGGTCCACCACAAGTATGGAATTGAACGCCGACGCCATACGTACTTGCGAGATTAGCAATCTTAACGGCTTCAGAGATCCCACCGCAGACGCCAACGTCAGGTTGAATAACCCCAATACTGTGATTTTCCAAAAGGGGTTTGTATTGCCACCGTGTCGTTAAACGTTCACCAGTTGCTAAGGGAAAAGGTAGTTGTTCTGCAAGCGGTTTGAACTCGCCAACCTCTAGTGGACTAAATGGCTCCTCATAGTAGTAGATGTTTAATGGTGCAACCATTTGTCCAAGCTGGCGAGCTGAATTTGGCTCTAGCTTACTATGCGATTCCAAAATTAATTCACATTCGGGACCGATCGCTTCCCGAATGGCAGTCAAACGATCGTAAGTCGCTTGTAGTTGAGGTTGGGTCAGTAAGTAACGATTTGGAATAAAGCGAGCTTGTTCTTCAAATTGAAGGGGATCAACCTTAAAAGCTCGGTAGCCTTGGTCATAGGCTTTTTTGGCAACTTCTTTAAATTCAACGGGGGTTTTAACTAGCCGGGAACAGTCTTCCCAACCATATTGGAGTTGGCTCGCATAAGCCCGCAAACGCTCATGACTTTTCCCACCGAGCAGTTCATAGACGGGAACGCCAAGCGCTTTTCCCTTCAAATCCCAAAGAGCGGTATCAAGGGCGCTAATGGCGGCATAAAGAATTGCGCCACCGCTTTTTCCCCAAAAGGTATGCTGATAAAGGCGTTGCCAATGATATTCAATTTGACTGGGATCCTCATTGATCAGCATTTTTCCTAAATCGACAATCGCATGGGTGGTTGCAACTTCACCATGGCCATAGGCAACCCCAGCTTCCCCCCAGCCGGATAATCCAGAGTTAGTAATAATTCGAACAACGACTGGATGCCAGTATTTCTGCAATGCTGGCCACTTGACTTGATAAACTTCAACCCGTTTAATTTGCATCTTATTCACCCTTAATTGAGTTTGGTACCTTGAAGTACTTCACGTTCATCCCACTTGGTTTTTTTGTCAGATCATGACCGTAGTACTTGATCATAATCTTGGAAAGGGTACCGTTCTTTTGCAGCTTGGCTAATTCCTTGTTGATCTTCTTTTGGAGACCTGGTTCGTTCTTATTAATCAAGAAGCCGATTCCTTTCCCCATTAAGTTTGTCCGGTAGTAAAGTCCCTTGGCCATTGTTAAGCCCTTAATCTTGCTCCGCTTATAACCAGTACTTAGACCGTAGTAGTCGTTTGGAATAAAGTCAACCTTACCATTCGCAACATCGTTCATTAATCCATTGGCACTATCGTAGTTAACTAACTTGGCACCCATGTATTGGGCAAAACGTTGGTTAGAAGTTCCCGCTTCACCAGCTGATTTCTTTCCCTTCAGATCCTTCCAAGAATGAATTCCGGATTGATCTTTGGCTCGCACTAGTAAGCCCCCAAAGGAATACTTGTACGGTGTTGAGAAGAGGTAGCGCTTACGATAAACAGAGGAAAGGTTAAAGTTCCCAGCTGCAATGTCAGCTTTACCAGAAGAAACCGCAGTTAGTTCACCAGCCACGTTTAATTCCTTAAATTGGATTTTCATCCCCAGTCCTTTGGCCACTGCCCGAGCAATCTCAACTTCATACCCAGTTAAATGCCCTTTCTTGTCATGGAAGGATGAGGCATACATATCACCCGGCGTTGCGACCACTAAAGTATTTTTGCTCTTGTTAGCGGCGGCGTGTACTTTTTTTGCATGTTGGAAACCAAAGAGGCCTCCAAGCGTTAATCCAACGACCGTTGTTGTAGCTACCAAGATAGTTAACCATTTTTTCTTTTTCATCATCAACACTCCTTATAAGGCAAAATAATAACTATGTCTTAAATTGTAACTCTTTTGAAAACGATTACAATGGATACTAACCGGAATGATTGTTAACTATATTTAATTAAATTTACAAATTTAGCATAAGTGTTGAATACGCGGCTTTTTGATGAGAGGAGAAATCAAAAATAAATTATTATAAAAATCTGTGATATGATTAGTGAATCATTTTTAAATTAATTTTGCTGATTTACTAAGGTTAAATGTGAACAAAGAGCTTTGAAATCACAAGATTGTTAAAAATCCCACAATCATTGACTTAAAGATATTGATGAGTTAAAAATTTTCGGTTAGCAAACTTAATAGCGGTAAAATAAAAGAAAACGATTGAAGGCGAATTAGTTGATATATCTAGATTTACAAAATGGTGGCCAATTGCTGAATGAAATGTTAACCTTTCAAGCCTTACCAGAATTTTTGCAAAATAGTGAGCGTTTCAAGGATCAAACCTTACTTTATTTTTATTTCCCGGCCCGACCAACTGTGATTTGCGGCCATTACCAAAACGTTTACCGGGAGGTGAATTTAACGTACTTGCGAGAACATCAAATTGACCTTGTCCGGCGTAATTCTGGTGGCGGAGCTGTCTTTGTTGACCCCGGGAACTTAACCTATGTCTACATCGATACAGCTAAACAAGTTAAGAATCCCAAGTTTCCAATATATACCGCGCCAATCCTTAAAGCTCTTCAAACCCTCGGGATTACGGCTAAACAAACGGGACGAAATGATTTAACTTACCAGGGAAAGAAGTTTTCGGGGATGTCCTTTGCCAAAATCGGTGATCGGGTTTCATATGGGGGCACTTTAATGGTGGATGTAGATACGACAATGGCGAATAAAGTCTTAACCCCACCAGCTTCGAAGTTAGCTGATAAGGGGATTCGCTCTGTCAAGAGCCGGGTGACAAACTTAAAGCCTTATTTACCTATTGATTTTACGGTTAATGATTTACGAGAACGAATCCTTGACCAAATTCCAAATCTTCAAGTTGCGGAGTTAACACCGGTGGAATGGACGGCCGTTCATCGCCTAGCAGGCGAGAAGTATGGTCAAACCAAGTGGATTTATGGTTTGAATCGCTCTGACCACTACGTTGATGCATATTTTCAAGGCGTTGGTAGTTTAGGGATTGGCTTTAATTTAGTAAGTGGTAGGATCGCTAACGCCAAAATCTTTGGTGACTTGCTTCAGATGGATCAAATGCAAGCAGACCAATTGGCTTCCCAACTAAATGGGTTACCGCTTAATGAGACAAAAATCATTTCAGTTCTGGATCAATATGGTCTCGGAACGAAAATTAGTCCAGAAGCGCCATTTGTCCTTGCGCAGAAAATAGCGACGCTCGAAAACTAACCAAATGCCTCTTTTTCATGACGATAAGGCCGTTATGTAAATGATGTAAACGCTAAACTGAAAAGGTAAAATCGTTGCGAAACGTTAGGAGGAGTTAAGATGCCTATTCAGTACCATATCCAAAGCCAAGAATTTCATTTGTATAATGACCAAGTTAGTTATTTAATCCGCGTTTTAGAAAATGGTCAACTCGGCCATTTGTATTATGGGGCTCGGATCCCCGATGAAGCTGATCATGGTTACTTAGTCGAAAATACCTATCGTCCCATGACTACTTATGTTTCACCGGATGACTATTCTTTTTCATTAAGCAATGTTCAACAAGAATATCCGCCATACGGAACTAGTGACTACCGTCATCCCGCTTATGAGGTTAAGCAAGCCAATGGGAGCACGGTCACGAATTTCACCTTTGAAGGTTACCAAATTATTAATGGTAAACCGCAATTAACGGGGTTACCAGCAACCTATGCTAGTTCATCACATCCGGCAACAACTCTCGAAATTGCCTTAGTTGATCAGTTAACCCAAGTTAAAATGATCCTTAGCTACAGTATTTTTAGTGATTCCCCAATTATTGCCCGGAATGTCCGCTTTGAAAATCATGGCAAGGAAACCGTCACTTTAACTACAGCGCAAAGTTTAAGTGTCGATTTGCCAGATGCTGATTATGAATGGGTACAATTCTCGGGGGCTTGGGGGCGGGAACGCCATCCCCATGTCACTCCATTGCGACCAGGCCTTCAAGCCGTTGATAGTTTGCGGGGCGCTTCAAGTCATATGCAAAACCCATTTTTGATTTTAAAACGGCCCCAGACCACGGAAATGAGCGGGGAAGCTTATGCGGTGAGTTTAGTTTATAGTGGAAACTTCTTAGCCCAAGCTGAAGTGAACGAGTATGACGTCACCCGACTTCAAATTGGGATTAATCCTTTCCATTTTGCTTGGCAATTAACTCCCGGCACCAATTTTCAAACCCCCGAAGCCTTAATTGCTTATACTGAAAAAGGCTTAAATGACCTTAGTCAAAGCTTCCATCGCCTTTATAATGACTGCCTAGTTCGGGGAGCCTGGCAACATCAGGTCCGGCCAGTTTTGATTAATAACTGGGAAGCCACCTACTTTGATTTTACTGAAGAAAAGCTCATCGCGATTGCTAAGCAGGCCAAAAAACTCGGAATCGAATTATTCGTTTTAGATGATGGTTGGTTTGGTGAACGGATGACTGAAACCGACGGATTAGGAGACTGGTGGCCGAATCCAAAACGCTTACCAAACGGAATTGCGGGGCTTGCTAACCAGATTCATCAACTGGGGCTGAAGTTTGGTCTGTGGTTTGAACCAGAAATGGCCAACCGCAATAGTAAATTAGTCCGGCAACATCCCGATTGGTTAATCCAAACTCCTAACCGTCCCCAATCCCAAGGCCGCCGTCAATATGTTTTAGATCTTGCCCAGCCGGAAGTGATTGACTACCTCTTTGATTTAATCGCTAAAGTTCTCCACGATGGTCAAATTGACTATGTAAAGTGGGACATGAACCGCAATATGAGTGAAGTCTACTCCTTAGCCTACCCAGCGAACCAACAAGGGGAGATTTTCCATCGCTATATTCTCGGTGTTTACCAGCTTTATGAACGACTTCGGCAAGCCTTTCCGAAGATCCTATTTGAATCCTGTGCTAGTGGTGGCGGTCGTTTTGATGCGGGAATGCTTTATTACGCACCCCAAGCGTGGACCAGTGATGATTCTGATGCAATCGAACGGTTAGCGATTCAAGGTGGGACCTCTTATGGTTATCCTTTAAGCAGCATGGGGGCGCATGTTTCAGTGACACCGAACGAACAAGTCGGGCGGTTAACGCCGTTGAACACTCGTGGTAACGTTGCTTACTTTGGCGACCTTGGCTATGAGCTCGATATTACTCAAATGACACCGGCAGAATTAGCACAAATTAAAGCGCAAATTGAAGAATACAAGCGGTACCGATCAGTGTTCCAATATGGGAACTTCTATCGCTTAACCGGGCTCGGCCAGGCTAAGTTAATTAACTGGCTAGTCGTAAGTCAGGACCAACGGATTGCCATTCTAGGTAACTTTAAGGTCTTGAATGACGTTAATGCGCCATACCGGCGTTTGCGGATTCCTGGCTTAAAAGCCGACTTTCGTTATCACGTCACAGAAGTTAAACCTGCTGGGAAAGTTAATCGGGGAAGTTTTACGGGTCAGGAGCTAGCTAGGCTTGGTTTAGTGATTTCCGATGCATCGGCAGGCCAAACGAACGAAACTACAGATTTTTATAGTCGCTGCTTTATCTTGGAGGCGGAATAATGTCACGGCGGATGTTTTTAGCAGGAAGTGGCGTCCTCCTCTGCGGCATTAGTGTGGGGATGTTACAAGTTGCTAGCTTTGGTTTTGACCCTTTTACTTGCTTCGTAACCGCAATTGATCATTTTGGTCATTTGAGTTTTGCGGTTGGTTACCCAATTATCACGGCAGTGATGTTGATTTTCTTCTGGATAGTGAACCGGCACTTATTAGGGATCGCAACCATCTTAAATCTTTTTTTGATTGGAACCTGTGCCCAGGTGACAAAAGCCTTGAGTTTAAGTTTGGGATTAGATAGCTTTACCAGTCGGGCATTATTTATGGTTAGCGGGTTAGTTTTGATGTGTCTTGCATCCGCCTTGTATTACACTGCCGATCTTGGCGTTTCGGGGTATGATGCGGTCGCCTTAACCTTAGCCCAACGCTTTCGGCAAATTCCATTCCGGTGGTGGCGGATTTCCTGTGATTTAATCTGCGTCCTCGTTGGCTTTGCTGGTCAAGCTTCAGTTGGAATCGGTACGGTCATCACGGCCCTTTTCATGGGTCCCTTAATTACCTTCTTCCAGAAGACGGTTTCGGAGCCGCTTTTGAACCAAAAGAAGCCCGTTGCCGATAAGTCCGCGGACTAAGCCCGAAGGTCGCTTTAAAAGCCCGGCGAAAGGTTTGGGGATGCTGATAACCAGTTCGTTCAGCAATTTCATTAATTGTTAAATCGGTCGATTCCAAAAGATGGCGGGCGGTGGTTAGGCGGAAATTTTGCAGATAAGTGCTAGGTGTTTGTCCCGTGGCATTCGAAAAGAGTTGGCTGAAATAGCTCCGATTTAAGCCAACCGCCGCGGCTAATTTGGGGACGGTAACGGTATCAAGGTGATGACTAAGATAGGTGATTGCTTTTTGAATGTAGTCTGACATGGGGGTGAGTTCATTTGGTATTACTGCTGGAGCTTGAGCCACGGTACTCAGAAATTCAAGAAGATAACGAAGGGCTGATAACTCGGCTTGACCATGGGGATGGGCCTCTAACTGAAGTAGTTGGTTAACGCATTTAACCAAGGTCGTTCTATCAGTTTCCCCAAAGATTGGTTCAGTAGGCGAAATCTGAAGTTGATCGATTAAGTAGGGAGCCATTGACCCCGTAAAGCCAACCCATACGTAAGACCAGGGTGTTTGTTGGTCTGCTCGGTAAATGGTTTGTTGATTTGGGACAATCAAAAAGCCTTGCCCGGCGTGGAGGTGGTAAGTAATGCCATCGCTAGTGAAGGTTCCGGCACCTGCAAGGACATAGTGGATCAAATAGTAAGGCCGGACGGCTGGCCCAAAGGTGTGACGAGGCATGGTATCAGAACGGCCAGCTGCAGTAAGTGCTAGTTGCTCTCCCGCAGTCCAAAAATTTTGACTAATTGCATGTTCCATCATTGTCACCTCCAATTATTAATTTTATTCTAGCAATTTGCCTCTTTAATCACAATTAGCTACGGAAAATTTTGCTACAATAAAATCAAAAGGAGGTCTTCCAGATGGTCGATTATGAAGTTCAGGAACGTGATTGGAAAACTTTTCGTAAACATATTGGAACTTGGCAAGAAAATTACATGGAAGCCTTGTTAGACCAGTATCAAGAAATCGCCAATGATCACACTATTGCTCCTTCAAAACGGTTTTGGAAACTTTGTGATCGAATCAAAAAAGATGCTAAACTCCCAGGGGTAATTATTGAAATGAGTCGCTCTCTCATGATTCATAATTTACTGAATCGCTATGATTCAAGTGCGATTACGTTGAACGACTTAAAGGATTTTACGCCAGAATTGCAAGCTCGAATTAAAGAGATTGTTGAGAGTTAGTCAGAATAAGGTTGTTAATATTGAAATTCAAAGCGGGTGGGAAGAAATTTGATTTTCTCCCCACCCGCTTTATTCCATATTTTCAAATATTGTCTTTCAAATCCACTTACAACTGGTTTGCAACCACTAGCTGTGGTTTGCAACCACTAGCTGGCCATCATCGAATTTATCTTTATCTAGTTCATTCATTCGCTTTGCGGTAACTACACCAGCTAAAATAGAATCATTGACATTTAAGGCAGCCCGCGCCATATCAATAATTGGGTCGATTGCAATTAGGACTCCCATAATGGCAACTGGAAGGTTCAGAGTTCCTAGTACCATTAATGTTGTAAAGGTGGCGCCACCGCCAACTCCAGCAACCCCAAAGGAGGAAACAACGTCAATCGCAACTAAAGTTAAAACAAATTGCCAGGAGAAAACGTTGATTCCAACTGTTGGAGCAATGATTGCGGCGACCATTGATGGATAAATTCCGGCACAGCCGTTTTGCCCAATCGTTAAACCAAAGCTTGCTGAGAAGTTTGCGATTGAAGAACTTACCCCTAGCGCATCCCTTTGAATTTTAACGTTTAAAGGTAAGGTCCCGGCGCTTGTCCGAGAGGTGAAAGCAAAGATAAGAGCAGGCCAAGCCTTTTTGTAATAAATCATCGGGTTGATTCCATTAACCATTAAGATGATCGTGTGGACGATAAACATGGTAATAATAGCGACGTAAACCGCAATGATAAAGATTGCCAATTTTGCAATTGAAGCGAAACTACTTGTCGCGGTTGCCTTAATCATCAACGCAAAGATTCCGTAAGGTGTTAACTCCAAGACCATCTTGACTAAGCGACTAACTAACCCTTGAGCAACTGAGATAGCACGGGCGATAACATGAGCATCTTTAGGTTGATTATCTCGTAACCATAAGTAAGATAGACCAACCAAAATTGAGAAAATAACAACCGCAATTGTACTAGAAGACCGAGTTCCGGCGAAATCTGCAAAAATATTCGTTGGCAATAAGTTTGTAATCTGTTGCGGGAGAGTTACGCCCTTTAAAGAAGTTTGATGGGTTTTAATGGCCTCGATTGCCGTTGAATTGGCGGCCATCCCCTTAATAAAATCGGCTCCTGGCAACTTAAAAAGAAAATCACTCATAATTCCGATTAAAGAAGCAACGGCCGTTGTCCCAAGTAACAAGCCTAAAACGCTAGTCGTCATCTTTTTTAAGTTCGCTTGGGCCTTTAAACGGGTAAAAGCACCAACTAAGGAAACAAATACTAAAGGAATAACCAACATTTGTAAAAGAGCAATATAACCATTCCCAACAATATTGATCCAATCAATTGCGGCACTAGTTGTTTGACTAATTGGCCCGTAAAGAATTTGGATTAGGGAACCACCAATAATCCCAAGAACTAGTGCTAAAAAGACAAGCTTATTAAAGCCCCAATGGCGACGATGCAAGTTAACCATCCCGAGCATAATTGCTACAGTAATGGCAATAATAACAAATGATTGCATAAGTTTGACTCACTTTCTAAAAATAATCGAACCAAAACAAAAAGAGCTCTCAGTGCGCGCACCCTGAGAACCCTAATAACTAAGAATAATAAATAATTAGGCTAATTTTTCTTAGTAATTAATGGAGTTTTTGGTAACGCAAAATAACATGTTGGCATTTCAGCACAACATGGGCAACAAGGGTTAAATTGTTGACTTGCGTTAACCAAATGTAAAACTCCTTTCGTGTCATGATTCTCAAACAGTATAACAACAGCACTTATTTTTTGTCAACATAAAAAAAGACCTTGATGGAGATTAGGCAGCCACTCCATCAAGGTCCCGGTTAGGCGTCACCAAGCTTTCGTCAGGGCAAGCTGATGACATAATTATTTTTAATAAGTTAATTATAATACTAAGTCAACTGATCAACAAGCTTTTCTTATAAGATGGAAAATCCAAGTTAACCGAAAGATTAGCTTGGATTTCACGGTGATGATCTTCGGCGGCCTAGCTAAAAGCTACTTTGTTTCGGGCTGTTTACATCCCACACCTCTGATTAACTCAGTGGTAGTCTTTAAAACAAAAAAGGTCAAATATTCAAGGTTAGTTTAATCATTCTTAGCGCTTGCTTGACCATAAGGTTTAATTAACTTTTGTAATTTTTTAGCAGTACTAGCAGACCGGAAATGATATTGATTACTTGCCGAATCATCTTCTAGGGCTTTCCAGAACTTATCTGGATCAAATGATTGGGCTAAAGCGTTCAAGAGTAAACTTAAATTCTTGATTTGCCGGCGGGTTTGACGATTTTCTTGGAAGGCCGCCGTAAATTCATCAACGTCTAAGTCATCCAGTCCTACAAACTCTAAGACATGAAGGTAGTCTTGGAGGACGGCCCCATCATAACGTTTTAAGAGCCGGTTGACGTTTTTCTGTTCTTTAAGAGCATCAATCAAGTAACTGGCAGCCCCAAAAATCAAAGCTGGATCATACTTACTTAAATCAATTCCTGGTAGTTCATCATCGGTGGCTGTATCAACTTTTAGATCGGCTTGAGTTGGTAATTGTGCAAAGTGTTGGTCCAAAGCTTGATAGGCGGTAACGTTCTTTGCTTGTTTAACAACTTGATCTGGTTGCAAAACGACGAGTTTAGCGACTTCTGCAGGGGATAAGACGGGTTGGTCCGTTTGACCATTCAAAATGGTAATGGTCCCATCACTATATTGAGCCTTTAATTGTTGATTATTTACAATCCAGCGAAGACTTTCCTTAGCCATATCGAGGTCTTGCCACCGGGAAAGACGGTCATTAACGGTGTTTACAAAAGCTTTTTGACTATTACTCCAGTATTTCCGGTCTTGCCCTTTTCGGTCTAAGACGATTAGGTAAGGGGTCTTGCGGAACATCTTGGGGTGGGTCGCCAAAGGATTTGTTGCTTCCTTCCTTACTTCTGTTACCTTGCGGACTTGGTAAGTAATTTTTTGCTTTTGACCGTTGGCGAGGTTTAAAATTTCAAAGCGATCATCACTCTTATTTCCAAACAGAGTTGGGTATTTCGCCTTTAATTGCTTAAAATTAATCTCATTCGGTGAATCCCAAGTATACTTACGTTTACCATTGCCGGTAAAACCGGGATTTGCCCAGTAAGAGGTCTTGCCACTTGACTTGGCAGTGTAGATCAAGGCATATGCCATTTTTATCAATCCTTTTTTTCTTTAGTAACAGAATACCGCAAAAAGCGTAATCTGTTAAATTTGATGCAAATTTCTTTTGAAAGCATTTTCGAACTTGATCTGGTAAAATATGCTTAATTGTTAATCGCCCAAAACGAGGAGGAAAAAGAATGCAATACACAACGAAATCACCAGCGCTTTGGACTGCAATCAAGCACGAAGAAAATCGGCAACAAACCACGATTGAACTGATTGCATCGGAAAATATTGTTTCGGATGCGGTTCGCGAAGCTCAAGGATCAGTTCTAACTAACAAGTATGCGGAAGGGTACCCCCAAAAGCGGTATTACGGGGGCTGTGAATACATTGACCAAGTTGAACAACTAGCAATCGATTATGCCAAAAAACTTTTTGGGGCCGCCTATGTAAACGTTCAACCGCATTCTGGTTCTCAAGCCAATATGGCCGTTTACCAAGCCTTATTAAAGTCTGGGGACGTTATTCTAGGAATGGGGATGGATGCCGGGGGCCACTTGACTCACGGGGCCAAAGTTAATTTCTCCGGTCAAAATTACCAGGCATATGGTTATAGCCTAAACTCCAAAACAGAAGAACTCGATTACGACGCAATTCGCCAACAAGCCCTTGAGGTAAAACCAAAGTTAATCATTGCTGGCGCTTCCGCTTACAGTAAGATTATTGACTGGCAAAAGTTCCGGGAAATTGCTGATGAAGTTGGGGCCTACTTGATGGTTGACATGGCGCATATCGCTGGTTTAGTCGCTACCGGGGCTCACCCGAGTCCAATTCCGGTGGCTGATGTGGTTACGACAACTACTCATAAGACTTTACGAGGACCACGTGGGGGGATGATTCTCTCTAAGGATCCGGAACTTGGTAAGAAGTTTAACTTCGCCTTGTTCCCAGGGATTCAAGGCGGACCACTAGAACACGTTATTGCTGGGAAAGCGCAAGCCTTTTATGAAGATCTCCAACCCGAATTTAAGACTTACATTGATCAAGTCGTTAAAAACGCAACTGCTATGGCTGAAGTCTTTAGCGCTTCTGAACTTGTCCGGGTTGTTTCTGGCGGAACGGAAAATCATTTGCTAAACCTTGATTTAACTAAAACCGGTTTAACAGGGAAAGACGCTCAGACCTTGTTAGATTCTGTTCACATAACCACCAATAAAGAATCGATTCCAAATGACCCACGAAGTCCATTTGTAACGAGCGGTCTGCGAATTGGCACACCTGCGATTACTAGCCGCGGATTTGATGAAGCCGACGCCAAGACTGTTGCTAATTTAATCCTAAAGGCTTTAGCTAATCCAACTGATGAAAAGACTTTGGCTGAAGTCCAAGTAGAAGTTACGAAATTAGTTCAAAAGCATGTCATTTACTAATGGTAAATCAAACTGAGGAGAATTTAATTTCTTCTCAGTTTTTACTTAAAATTAATTAACATAATCATTCGAAAGTAAAGAGAGATAAATCCTGCTTACTGATTGGTGCAAATGGTCAGACAGGGAGGTTAGTCCTCAAAATGGCGCTTCAAGCCGATAATCAAGTAGCTGCCTACGTGTGGCATCTTAAAGGACTACCTTCACAACCGCACTTAAGCATTGTTGAGGTAACTTGAAAGATCAAACAAAGCTCGTAGCTTGGATGAAACAAACCGATGCGGTGGTTGTAACTCTTAGTAATTATTTGATCATATTAATCGCCCACTCTTCCAGTGGGCTCTCCCCCAGATTGTGAAGGCAATGCATAGGGGAGGGGTGAAATGGATCATCACACTTTCCGCTTCCATATTCGGTACCAGCTAGAACGGTTTTAAGAGCTAACTTTAATGGTTACGGGCTTAATAATCAAGAGCGATTTGAATTGGTCCTAGACCATTAGTGAATCGGCAATTTAAAATACCACCAAGACGACTGTTTTTAGCCAATCCGAACTAATCAATAACTAGTCACAAAAATGATTGTGTAAATAGTCTTACTGATACGTTTGTGAGTCAGCAAGCAATCGTGATTTTTAAAACTAAAGCAAAAATGAGCTATTCACTGAAGATAAATATCTGAGCAGTCGAAATCGAATCTGAATTGACTCGACAAACTTGAAAAATAAAATTCAGAACGAGTTTAAGTAGTTACTGGTAAGTTAATAATTTGAGGTGACTGCTTTTTCTTTCATAAACCTGTCATTAAAATTATAGTTTTAATGACATCGCTAAGAAAAAGAGAAAATACTTCTCTATACAAAAAGACTCTAGCCGTAAGCCTGGAGTCTTTTTGTATGTTATTAAATTCAGTTACATGCGCTTTTTCTTCAATCCTAAGCATAATCTAGAAAGCGTCACACCAATCATGCCAAGTACTGAAGCAACTCATTATTTGTGGTAAGGTTTCCTTGTGTTCTGCACGAGCCATAGGCTTCTTGCTTGCATTTTGCTTAACATTTGCCATATTAGTAACAGTTGTCTCTGTAGTTGATTCATTGCTCGCTGTAGCTTATTTAGCTTGAGTATCGTTCAATGCTTGCTTAGCAGAAGCAAGTTGATCTTGAGCATTCTTTAACTCAGTTTAAGCATTTGCTAGTACAACCCCTACATTCTTCATGTCAGATAGTTTTTGTTCTAATTTCTTAAGTGAATTTTGATCATTTGCATCACCATTTACAGCATTTTTTCAGCTTCACTTACTGCACTTGACTTAGCATTCACATTTGCTTGAGCCTCCTTTTGGTCTTGAGCAATTTGATCTTTTTGCTGGTCAATTTGTTGTTGGGTTTTCGCTTGTAATTCTGGAGTAGTTGACTTACTTAAGCCTTGGGCAGAATTAACAACATTTACATGTTAGGGAGCTGCGGTAGCAACTAACGCAACCCCAGCAACGGCAGTAATCATAGTTAATGCTTACTTAGCGAACCACTTCAGTCGGGGAACCTCCGTTATCTCCCAACATCCACCCTAGCCCCCCTTTGGCATTTGGGGAAACTTGATCCTAACGCACTGGCAGACCCGTCACCAACGGAAGCAACCCGTATTATTCGGGAAAGAACATGCCCTTTTGACTTTAATTCGCCAATATCGATTACAAGCAAGTGGTCAATCGATTCAGCCACCCTGGTAATTTATTCCACCCGGAAACAACGCTTAACACCTCTTAAGGAATAACTTCCCATGTTCCCCACAGTGCACTATATAAGTACCTATTAACTATCAACCAGTGACTTTGGCGAGAACTCCGCTAGTTACTAATTCAATATCACTGGGTCGTTCCTACGTACTTCTTCCAATTGTCAAGATCAATTCCGCAAGCGGCTAATAGTAACCAACTATCATTTAAGATTTCCATTGACTATCTGCCATCCCCCGTGATATTAACTGATGTCCCTCCCCAAGGTAGCCCGTGGTTACTCATGGATATCACACCCCCTCGTCACCGATGGATTAACTCGACAGAAGTGAAGTGCCTAGCAAGGCTAGCTCATGACCTTAATAGTCGGAATTTTAGCAACCAACTGGCTATAAACGAGTTGCTATTAGCCACTTATTATCAACAACTACCGGTCGCCCCAACTTGGAATGCCCTCTGGTACTCCAACAGTCGACTACTAATGAATAATATTCATCCTCATGGAACCCAACAGATATGTACTGCCCAGCTATAATTAATTTATCAATAAGATCAAGGTTTCCAAAATAGAATGTTGAAATTACAGCATTTCTTTTACATTCTACAGGCAAACAGGGGTGAAACCTAAGCTTTAATTTATTAGGATTTTTTAACCGTACTTCCGTATCCACGGAGGTAAATTAACAAAACATCCCCACTAGAGTACGTTCTAACGGGGATGTTTTGTTAGTGCCAAATTAGTATCATTAAAGGTAATTTTTTCTTTTTGTATCTTTTTGTGTACACAATTAAGTACTAATGATAGAATGAATTTAGGAGGTGTTAAGGATGATTGTCAAAGCAACTACTACAAAAGACTTGCGTCAAAATTTCAAGAAATACGCTGACAATGTTTCTGAATATGGTGAAACCATTTTGGTCACGCGTCCAAATCGTAAAAATATAGTCCTTATTTCAGAAGAAGAATACAATTCTTGGCAAGAAACTAACTATTTGATGAGTACAGATGCAAACAAGAAAGTACTATTAGAAGGTATTCAGGCCACTGGCTCTGGAAAAACATTAACTCCTGCAGAATGGGATCAACTGGTCGAAAATAATGAGTAAAAGATTGAATGTATCCTTTGCTGGTCATGGCTGGGAAGACTACCAATGGTGGCAAACAAACAATAAAGCCGGTCTAAAACGAGTTAATAAACTAATTAACGATACTATGCGCTCTCCGTTCAGGGGAATTGGTGAACCAGAACCATTGTCTGGAGAACTCTCAGGCTACTATTCACGACGAATCAACAAAAAAGATCGCATTGTATACCGAGTATTTGCTGATCGAATTGAAATAATTCAGTTGCGTTTCCATTATTCAGATCACTAGTGGTTCTGGTAAGGTAGCCAAAAACTTTCCGGTTATAGGTGACTGAGGGTGAACCTAGCATTCACTTTACGTTGATCTTGATGATGAAGGTCATGGAAGTGGCCGAAGCTTAAAAAAGAATTCTTTTGCTTGGTACCAAAAAGTGATTCAGACGAATGGAAAATATCTATTGATGAAAATCTTTTAGATTATTTGTCCTTGTCAAAGCACTTTTAGGTAACAAACACACCATAAACAGCACAAAAAAACGGGTTAAGTGTCGTCCTTAGCCCGTTTTTAATTTTCCCTATGTTAGGGACGTAAAAGTGTAGTTTTAGGCAATCGCCTCTTGATTAAAACCACGGTTGGTCAAGCTCGTCCGTTGATTAACACGTTACCAGGTTTCTAAGAGAAATTAACCAATGAACTTGCTTAACTGGTGGTATGGAAAATAATCTTTTATTATTAGGGACTTATGTCACAGCCCCTCTTTTTATTACCCAGTATCGAGTCTGTAATTCTCCTCCCGATCTTGATTTTTATGGCAAGAAGCCTTCCTTCCGGGCGTTGTTTTGAATGTCTTCCAAGGTCTTGGCCGACTTAGCCATTGCGGCTTGTTCATCTTCATTCAATGGCATTTCGATGATCCGGGCAATTCCGTTGGCGTTGATGACAGCAGGAGTACCAAGGTAAACCCCTTGTTGACCATATTCACCAGCCATGTAAGCCCCAATTGGCATTACCATGTTGGTGTTCCGCAAGATTGCTTCAGTAATCCGAACTAAGGCTGAAGCAACCCCGTAGTAAGTAGCACCCTTACCTTCGATAATGTCGTAAGCCTTGTTCCGAACTTGGTCTTCAACTTCCTTCAAGTCATCCATGGAGTAACCACGGTTCTTAGCGAATTCAAGTAGTGGCTTTCCACCAATCGTAGCGGCAGAGTAAGCAACGAATTCGGAATCCCCGTGTTCAGCCATTACGTAGGCATCGATGCTTTGGGGACTAACATTGAAGAGCTTGGATAAGGCAATCCGTAACCGGTAAGAGTCAAGGGAAGTCCCTGAAGAAAGCACTCGGTTAGCTGGGAAACCAGAGAATTCCCGAACAGCGTTGGAAAGAATGTCAACCGGGTTACCAGCAACCAAGAAGATTCCTTGGAAACCAGATTCAACTACGTTCTTGGTAATGTCCTTAATAACGGCTAAGTTCTTGTTAACCAATTGAAGCCGCGTTTCACCTGGCTTTTGTGGAACCCCTGCCGTAATCACAACAAGGTCTGCTTCAGCACAGTCAGCGTATTCCCCAGAAACCATGCGAACTGGTGTCCCAAAGGCCGCTACAGCATCTTCAAGGTCGAGGGCGTTCCCAACGGCCTTCTTCTTCGTGTGGTTGATGATAATTAATTCGTCAGCCAATGGTTGTTGTGCCATAGCGTATGCGTAGGCAGTCCCAACGGAACCGGCTCCAATCAAAACAACTTTTTTCCGGTGATTCATAACCATAAAAATCCTCCTCTAAATCTTGAGTTTATCACAAAATGATAAACGTTTGCTCACATATTCATTATTCTTGATAATCCCTTTGGTGTCAAGAAATTGCACATGAAATGCACAAATTGGAACTTGAAATGCCCTCAGCCTGGATTAACGGTTTTACTAATGAAATATTAGCATTTAGTGAAGTTTATTTCGTAACTTTTTTCCCAAACTTTAAAGAGCATTCACACGGTTTGGCGTATCGCCATGCGTGATAACATCTAAGGTCGCATCAAGACCACCATAGATTAAGTTAGCGACGGCTTCATCAGTATAAAAAGCTACGTGAGGAGAATAAATAATTTTTTCGTGGTTGAGGACCTTTTGAAAAAGCTCATCCGAAAGGGTCTGACCCGCCATGTTTTTCGGTACATAAGACCCCTCATTTTCATATACGTCGAGGGCGGCTCCGCCAAGTTGACCACTATCAAGAGCTTCCAATAAGGCTTTAGTATCAACTAAGCCACCCCGGGCGGTGTTTACCAGATAGGCGCCATGTTTAAACCGCTTGAACATTTTGGCGTCAAAGAGATGGACGTTTTCATTTCGCAACGGGATATGCAAGGTCACGATGTCAGCGTCCTTAACCGCTGCTTCAATGGAATCCATATACGTGATAAAGTTGAGATCCACTCGGGGATGTCGATCATAAGCAATCACTTTACTGCCTAAGCCGTGGAAAAGGCAAGCCACATGAGCACCAATATGACCAGTACCCAGAATGGCAACTTTCATTTCACCAACCACTTGTCCCCGGGCAGGTTCTTCCCAAGTGAAGTTGTGGGCTTGAACCCGTTTTTGGATTGTTGGGACCCGGCGGACAAGGTTGAGTGCTGAGGTTAAGGCATATTCAGCAATTGAAGCTGGTGAGTAGCTTGGAACGTTAGAAATAATAATTCCTTGTCGAGTGGCTTCGGCTAAGTCGTACATATCAAAGCCAGCGCTCCGTTGAGCAATTTGGTTAATTCCCATTGCTTTAAGGCGGGCATAGGCATCGTGAGGAATCGCCGTAACTTGTAGGGTGTTTACGCCATCGAACCCCTTCGCATCATCGATTGTATCTTCATTGATTACTTTTTCCGTCATTGAAATTTGAACGTCATGTTCTTTAGCCCACTTAATTGCGTAAGGCTTATCCTCTGCTTTGATCCCATACATCTTAATTGAATACATTATTTTTCTCCAATCTAGGGTGAAAGTCCTCTTCATCTGTTTTTTCAAAGTATCAAAGTTCTAATCGTTCTCTTCCCCTTTGATTTTAGCTTATCTTTGGGTAAAACCTCAAATAAAAGTCCAGTGAGAGAAAAACTGGTAATTCAACTACGAAAGCGCTTGATAGGTTAATTTTCAAAATGATCAAATTTTGATAATTAGAAAAAACATTAGAATTTATGGTTGACTTTTTAATTTAACTCCCGTAAACTAACACCATCAAAATTAAATATACATATTCAAGGAGGGATTGCTCATGGAAGCTAGTGTCAAACCTACTTCAAAGCAAGCGTCTACTACATATGCGAACGCCTCCCGCTTCAAAGAAGCACTGTATCGGGTGTTCGCCGCAACCGCCAACGCCATTCTCGTAGTTCTAGGGGGTGGACTTCTTCTTTCAACCGTCGGGAACCTAACTGGTGTCCATGCTATTTCTTTAGTTGGGGCCGAAGCTCAAGCCCTACTTGCCCCAGCAATCGGGGTCGCCGTCGCTTCACAATTGAATACGACAACTTTAGTTACCTTTGCCTCGCTAGTTTCAGCAACTGTCGGTGCCAATGCGGTTCATTTTACTAACGCATCTGTACATACTACAACCGCAACCGGCCAAGCTTTTGTTTCAACAGTTGGCGCTCCGGTAATGACTTCTGGTCAACCAGTTTCGGCGCTTTTAGCAGCGGTTGCTTGTGTTCTAGTTGGAAAATACTTAACGGGTAAAACGCCGCTTGATATGGTTCTTGTCCCATTTGGGGCTTTAGCCGTTGGGGTTGCCTTCGGTTTATTAGTTGCCGCTGTCGTTACACCAGCTCTCTTAGCGGTTTCAGCTTACATTGCTCACTCAATGACGGTTAACCCCGTTTTAGGTTCAGTTGTTATCTCATTAGTTTGGTCATTGTTCTTGATGACCCCGGCTTCATCCGCCGCCTTGGCAGTTGCCTTGATGTTGGATCCCGTTTCATCCGCTGCGGCTTTGATCGGGACGACCACCCAATTCGTTGCCTTTACGGTAATGTCTTGGCGGCAAAATGAACTTGGAGCTAACATCGCTCAAGGAATTGTCACACCGAAACTGCAATTTCCAAATCTTTTGTTAAACCCATATCTCTTAGTGCCATCGCTTGTTTCAGCGGCCGTCTGCGCCCCGGTAGCAACGGTTCTTTTCCACTTCCGTTCCACCTACACGTTAGGAGGTTTAGGTCTTAACTCATTGATTGCCCCAATCGCTTACCTTTCTCGGGGATGGGATCAATTTGCCACCTACATGACTTTGGGGGTTGTTGTTCCCGGAGTCATGTCATTAGCAATCTACCTCTTCATGAAGAAAATGGGTCTCATCGGGGAAAACCAACTTCATCTTGAAGTATTCTAATTTTTAAAATATCAAATCAATAAAAAAAGCTCCGTCAAAAACGGAGCTTTTTTGTAGTCTTCATTTACTTTGTAACTACCACATAAGACTTAATCGTCTTCCGATCAGCCATGTCTTGGTAGGCTTGATTGATTTGATCAAGGGGATAACTTTGGGTGAAGACCTTCCCAGGGTTGATTTTTCCATCGAGAACAGCCTTTAAGAGTAATTCCTTGTCGTAAGTAGTTACTGAAGCGGGACCACCTGCTAAGCTGATATTCTTGTAGAATGGCATCGTTAAGTCAAACTTAGCGTCATGAGGTAAACCAACCCGACCGATAATGGCACCAGGACGAGCAACGTTCAATGCCGTTTGGTTAGATGCCCGAGAACCAACGCATTCAAGAATAGCATCGGCCCCAAAGTTATTCGTCAAGACGAGAATCTGCTTTTCACCTTCAACGCCTCGTTCAGCTACGTTATCAGTGGCACCGAATTCCTTAGCAAGAGCTAAAAGATCTTCATGACGCGAAGTCGTAATGATCTTCTTTGCGCCCCGCAGCTTAGCCGCAATCACAGCAGAGAGGCCAACGGCTCCATCCCCCATCACGACAACCGTGTCGCCAGGCTTAACGTTAGCCACAGCCGTAGCGTGGTAACCAGTTGCCATCACGTCGGCAAGGGTTAACAATGACTTTAACATGTCTTCAGAGTAATCTTTTGGTTTCCCTGGTACCTTAATCAATGACCATTGAGCATGTTGGGCCCGGTAGTATTCAGCTTGGGTACCTTCACTAAAATTATCAGTGTGATCTTGGCAAACCCCATCAAAACCAGCTAAGCATGCAGGACAGTGGCCACAACCATGGGTAAATGGCGCAATTACAAAGTCTCCTGACTTAACCGTAGTGATAGCAGAACCGACTTCTTCCACGACCCCAATGGCTTCATGACCAGAGTTAATGGAATCAGTTGGCTTGTCATCTAAGCCCCGAAATGCCCAGAGGTCAGAACCACAAACACACGCGCGGTAAACCTTGATAATAACGTCATCATCAGCTTGTAGGGTTGGCCTGTCAACATCCTTAATAACAACGTTACCTTTTCCCTCGAAAAATGCACTTTTCATATGAATCTGCCTTTCTTAATCTGAATCATCACATTTAATTATAGTTAAGGTTTGAGCAAATTTAAAATGCTTATCGTTAATGGTGAACCATCCAAATTTTGCATTAATTAAATAAAGTCCGAACCCCCATCGTGATAATCAAGATTGCTACCAGTAGTTTAATAATCCGCGCTCGTTGTAACTTTGCGGTCATCCAAAGTATCATTGGTGGTGCCATCATCGCTCCAGCAAGGGAACCAATAATTAACCCAAGTGCCGCTGACCAATCAACGTTTCCACTACTCAAGTGAAGCAAGGTCCCAACGACAGACATCCCCACTAAAACAAAGGAAGAGGTAGCTGAGGCATTAGCCAATGGAGCGCCAAGAATTAATAATCCTGAAGTAATTGGACCACCCCCACTCAGTCCAGCGATTCCAACCATTAGACCTCCTAGTATCCCGTAACCAAAACTGGCTCGACCAGCTGATTCATTCCTCCTTGAAGTGAGCTTTTTCGTGCGATAGGTTCGGTAAAATAACTGACTTCCAAGGGCAATTAGAATTAAACCGATCAGAACCGTATATAATTTTTCTGGGATAAACGGCGCCAACCAAAAGCCAACTAAAATGCTAGGGATGGCGGCAATTAGCATCCGGACACCTAGGTGAAAGTCAATTAGGTGCCGGCGGTAATATTCATAACATCCTAAGATTAGCGCAGGTAAAGCTGTCACAATAGAAGTTGCGGCAGCAGAACTCGGTGATAACTTAAAAAATGCTGTCAAAACCCCGAGATAAATCGCCCCACCTCCACCACCAGTTGAGATAACGAAAACGCCGACTAATAAACCAACAATGATCATTAAGATTAAATTTCCCATCTAATCAACTCCATAATGAACTACTCCTAGTATAAGATTTATAAGGCAAAATAAAAAGGAGCAAGTGATGGGAAGTCATTTCTTGCTCCTAATGGATATTTGATAAAATTAGGCCTTTAAGAAGTTTGGATCTAAGAACTCAGCTTTTGGGTAGTGGTAGAAACCTTCTCCGGCTTCGTGACCATAATGACCAGCATCAATCATTTCTTTCAACTTATCGGCAATCAACTTAGCGTCAGGATTACCAGTTTGGTTAAAGTCATTCATTGAAATTTGGTATGGTGTCCGGAGACCAACGATATCCATGATCATGAATGGTCCGGATGGGGCACCAGTTGAGATCATCCAGTCTTTATCAGTTTCATGTGGATCAGCAATCCCCTTTGCCCAAGTAGCCATGGCGGCGTTCAAGAATGGAACTAACAAAGCGTTGAGGATATAACCTGGATATTCTTTATGCATTTGAATTGGCACCATCCCAATCGTCTTTGCAAAGGCAACTGCATCATCGATCACATCAGGATCAGTAGCCGACGTCCCAACGATTTCAGCAACGTTGTACTTCCAGATTTCGTTCGCGAAGTGAATGTGCAAGAACCTGTCCGGCCGGTCAACGTATTGTACAAGTTGACTTGGCATGAAGGTGGAAGAGTTACTTGCAACAATTGTTTTAGCTGGTAAGACTTTGGTTAAATCAGCGTATATTTGCGCCTTAACTTCGATCGCTTCTGGAACAGCTTCGATAACCAGATCAGCATCCTTAACTGCTTCCGTAAGGTCAGTTGTTAAGAACATCCTGTCATAAGTTGCGTCAAAGTCTTTTTCAGCAAGGTTTACGTCTTTTTGATAATGCGGCTTTAATCCTTTAAGCCGACGTTCAGCCTTATCTAAGTGGCGGTTCCAAACGGAAACATTAACTCCTTTTAAAGCCGATTGGAAAGCAATTTGACTACCGAGAGTTCCAGCACCAATCACCGTTAAATTTTGAATTGCCATTGCTATCCCTCCTTAAAATTTCTTTAATGGCAGTGCAGCACGAAAACGTTTCCAAACGGTAGAAAGTAACTCATAATTGATTGACTAAAAAGAGACTAGCTACAAAACGTCGCTAGTCTCTTAAGTGTTCTTAAATGAGTTTTTGGGATAAAGTGTGAAAAACTAGAAATTACTTCTCCTTCGCACTATCTAAGGCCTTCATAATTGAAGGATTCTTAGAATGGCAGTCTTTCAACATTTGTAAGTCTTCTGCTGATAATTCAACAACATACTTCGACATCTTTTTCCCTCGCTTCATTAATTTATGCACTTATCCTACCACAGATTCAGAAATAAGTTAATAACTTCTAGGTGAATTAATTTTAAATTAAACTTGACCCAATATTTTTTTGGCATCCATAATTTGCTTTTTAACTTCTTTGAAGCTCGTTCCACCAAGGGATTGCCGTCGTTTAATCGCAACTTTAGCTTGTAAATCGTGATAAACGTCCTCCCCAATTTCAGGCATTATCCGTTTGTATTCAGTAAGTGGAATTTCTTGCAAGGTCGTGTTAGTCTGTAGCCCCTTTAAGACTAATTCGCCAACAATTTCGTGGGCTTCCCGGAAAGGAATCCCCCTAACCGCTAAGTAGTCTGCTAATTCGGTTGCGTTAGAGAAATCGCGTTCCGTGGCCGCTTGCATTTTGGCTTTATTTACCGTTGCTGTCTTTAGCATCCCCGCCATGATCGATAAGGACGGAACAATCGTTTTCACGGTGTCAAAAACCCCTTCCTTATCTTCTTGCATATCCTTGTTATATGCCAACGGCAAGGACTTCATTACGGTTAAAAGACTCGTTAAGTTGCCGAAAACCCGGCCACTCTTGCCCCGGATCAATTCAGCCATGTCGGGATTCTTCTTTTGAGGCATAATTGAGCTCCCGGTTGAATACTGGTCGGATAATTCTAGATAGCCAAATTCGTATGATGACCAGAGAATGATTTCTTCGCAAAGCCGTGACAGATGCATCATCAGAATCGAAGCATTACTTAAAAACTCAAGGGCGAAGTCCCGATCCGAGACAGCATCAAGCGAATTAGTATAAGGAGCTGAGAAGCCAAGTTCTTTAGCGGTCATCTCCCGATCAATTGGGAAGGTCGTTCCTGCCAAAGCGGCTGCTCCCAATGGCGAAAGCTTGGTATGCTTTTGGTTAAACTCAAACCGTTCGACATCCCGTTGGAACATGGCAAAATATGCCATCAAGTAATGGCCGTATGAAATCGGTTGGGCGTGTTGCAAATGGGTGTAGCCGGGCATAACTGTTTCAACGTTTGCTTCTGCCTTTTCTACCAAAACTTTTTGTAAGGCTTTGATTGCTGTAATTACTTTGGGTAACCGTTCTTTCACGTACAAATGAAAATCGGTGGCGACTTGATCATTCCGACTCCGCGCCGTGTGCAATTTTCCAGCAACGGGACCAATCTTTTCGGTTAACAAAGCTTCCATATTCATATGGATATCTTCGTTTTCGACGGTAAAAGTAAGTTTCCCCGCTACTAGGTCAGTTTGGAGTTTTTTTAGTCCCGTAATAATTCGGTCAGCATCCTCAGCCGGCAAAATATGGGTAGCCTTTAACATCTTAACGTGGGCTAGCGAACCCATTAGGTCTTCTTTGGCCATTAATTGATCAAAACCAATTGAAGCCCCAAATTCGTCCGCCGCCTCAGAAACGGTGGCCTTAAACCGCCCACCCCAAAGTTTATTGGTCGGCATTCGCATCCTCCTTTAATTTGTCATGAACTTGCGCATAAACTTGGGTTGGCAAGCCCCAGAGTTTGATAAAACCAGCAGCGGCTTCGGAATCAAATTGATCGGCGGCTGTGTAGGTTGCTAAGGATTCGTCATACAGGGAATTTGGTGACTTCCGGCCTTCGCAAATTACGTTCCCCTTAAAGAGTTTTACCCGGACAATCCCGTTAACATCCTTTTGACTTTCAGCTAAGAAGGCTTGCAAGCTGTCCATTAAAGTTGTAAACCAAAGCCCGTTGTAAATCAGATCTGCAAGTTGCTTTTCGATTACTGGCTTAAAGTGGGCCAAAGACTTCTCGGTCGCAATATCTTCGATGTCTTTATGAGCGGCTAACAAAACAGTAGCAGCTGGGCATTCGTAAATTTCCCGGGACTTAATCCCGATTAACCGGTTTTCAACGTGGTCGATCCGCCCGATCCCGTGTTTGCCGGCTAGCTTATCCAAGGTCATGATTAATTGAGCAAGGGACATTGGTTGGCCGTTCAAGGCGGTTGGTACCCCATGTTCAAAGCTGATCGTAATCACATCTGGTGTGCCAGGGGTATCTTCTAAAGCAACGGTCCGATCATATGCATCTGCCGGTGCTGCGGTCCATGGATCTTCCAGAATCCCACATTCGTTGGCCCGACCCCAAAGGTTTTCGTCGATTGAGTAAGGACTCTTTTTGTTAATTGGCACTGGAATCCCGTTTTCTTTAGCGTAATCAATTTCGTCTTCCCGTGCCCAGTGGTTATCACGAATTGGGTCTTCAATCTTCATTTCTGGAGCTAAGGCATGGATGCCAACTTCAAACCGAACTTGGTCGTTTCCCTTCCCAGTACAACCATGAGCGATTGCGATTGCGCCTTTTTCCTTAGCGATCTCAACTAAATGTTTAACAATCAACGGCCGCGAAAGCGCCGATACCAATGGATATTTATTCTCGTACATTGCATGCCCCTGAAGCGCTGGTAATACATAATCATGCGCAAATTCTTCCTTAGCATCGATCACGATTGATTCAACTGCTCCGACTTTTAGCCCTTTTTCTTTAATAGCTTCCAAGTCTTTGCCTTCACCCACGTCAATACACACAGCAATAACGTCATAACCCTTATTTTTAAGCCATGCAATTTCAACTGAAGTATCTAATCCACCTGAATAAGCTAAAACAACTTTATCCTTTGCCATAATTATATCTCCTCTTTATTTCTGTATATTTATGATTGTTAAGTATTGTAGCTACTTTTGTATTAATATGCAAGGATAATTTGATAAAAAGTTAATTTATGCAAATATATATTTTGCAACATCTTGTCAAAGTCGCTGTATTAACAACGGTTTTGGTCAGTTTTAGAGATTTGAGATTCATTCAAAAAATTAAATAAAATACTATTTTATGATTTTACAAATCAATAGTGTCAGTGCATAAAATTTAAATAAAAAGAGCAAGAAGCATCCAAGACTTCCTACTCTTTGTCGTGTTATTTAATTTTGAAATGTTAAACCAAGAATAACTCGTCTTCAGCTCTTTATTGTAAAAAACGATCATAATCGATTGATGCACTAGAAATCCCATCGGGGGCATCTGGAAAGGTAACGATAACCCCTTCTTTTTGATCATAGTCGATTAAGCAATCATGGCTCCCGAAGAACCAAGCATCCTCGAAATTGATATGGTAATCAATCTCATCTTTTTTGACGTGGATAATGGGCCGATCAGGATAGTTGTCCTTGGCATAGCCTTGCTTATGATCATGGTTGACTTTTTGCCCGGGGATTTGGCGAGCAAAAAATTTTACTCCATCCCCAGCTTTTAAACCAAGTTCCTTAATGATGGCTTGACTTGCTTGATCAGTAATAATTAACCGCATTTATTACTGACCCTCCTAATCTGCCACGTTAACTGTAGGGGTGTCAGCCGTCAAAATCACGTTCTTCAATGGTTTAACCCCGAAGTTTTCTTCGATTAATTCAGCCAAACGGTTCATCGCAATGTTTGCCCGTTCTGATTGAGCAGGGTTAACGGATTCGATAACCGCAACGATGTTTTGAGAGTTTTCGTCAAGCATCGTCCGTTGGGCATCCCGCCAGTTTAAGCACCGACAAACGGCACCATCGTTATCATACCAAGCTATTTCCCCTTCAAGGGTTGGTTCATCCTTGTCTGCCCCAACTGGTTGGAAGGCTAATCCTTCATGAACCACCCCGAGACGTAAGCTCTCTTGGATCTTGTCCCGGTCTTCAATTCCAATTGGAACCCCATTGGCGATGGAAATTGAGTTATAAAGGTCAACTAATGGATCAATGGTTGAAATCCCGGTTTCTTTGTCAACCCGCTTTAAGAGCGCTTCGATTGAAGAACGAGCACCCTTCTTCTTCTTAAAGGCTTGGTAAGCCGTCCGCCATTCAGCGACCACCGGATTCTTAGCAAATTGGGCTTCGCCTAAAAATTCGTCCGCTGCTTGGTCCATGGCTTGATTTAGCATCTTCCGCCGTTCAGCTTCAGAAAGTTTTGCGTTATGGTTATCAATCCCATCTGCAAACAAAATATTTACTTGGGCTCCTGGAAAAGTATCAAAGAAACTTTGGTCAACAGTAACATTATCCAACATAATCAATCAATCCTCCTTTGATTGTAAGTAACGGGCTAAATCAACCGTTTCCCGCGCTACTTGGTCAATTCGATGTTTCGTCTCATCTTCAATAATCTCCGTCCGGTAAATTTCCCGGGCTTCAACAAAAGCGCTATTCGTTACCACTTTTGCTTTCATAGCAGCTAAAACCGGTTTTAATTGGTACTCAGCTGCCAAAAAGAAACGAGGAGATCCAGCATTGGCGATAAAGCCAACTGCTTTATCTCGCAAACCATCTTCTGGCAATAGATCCAAGACGTTCTTTAAGACGCCCGGAATTGAGCCTTGAAAAATTGGCGTTGCAATCACAATGGCATCCGCTTTATCAAGCGCAGTGGCGACTTTTAAGGTGTCTCCTTCATATTCATGAAAATCACGTCCGTCACTCGGTTCAACCTTTAAATCCCGTAGGTCAAGGAGTTGAAATTCAACGTCGGTTCCATAAGAACGCCCGATTTCTTTTTCAACTTCGCGCATCGTTGTAATCGTCTGTGATCCAGCGACAGAACCAGATAAACCAACTACCTTTAACTTTCACTTCATCCTTTCTCACTAGTATTTGCGGTACATCCCCGCTTTAACTTGTTCCCAATCAGCGCCAATGTTTTTCGCTACCCGCCCCAATAATTGTTTCAATTGGGCTTGTTCACTCGTAGACAATCCCGCCTGGGCAACCCTTTCGGAATATCGATTCTCCCGTTCAATTAAATCCGCTCGGATCCGTCCCAAATCGGTCACGTATAAATGCTTTAAGCGCTGATTTTGAGAATCGATTTGTCGGATAACTAGCCCTTGAGCGGCCAATTTACTAACCGCTCTAGAAACCGTTGCCCGATCAACCTTAAGGAGTTTGGAAAGTTGATCCGCAATGATGCCGGGGCGTTCCGCAATCTGGACGAGGTAAAGGTACTGGCCGCGAGCTGGTGTTGCTTGAACTCAACGTTCGCAATTGAATCTAGTGCCCGGGCAATCGTCCCAATTTCCCGTAAAATTGTGGTCATTTCATCCCTCCCTCGGATCTAGTTTACTATTTTTAATTGCATTTGCAATAAAGCTATTGGATTTCCTTTAACAAAAGGTCATCGCATTGGTAATGATCTCCCATATAGAATTCATGTGTTCCGGCTTGCTTAAAACCGTAACGATGATAAAAGCCCTGGGCCCGTTGGTTCTTTTGCCAAACACCTAACCAAGCTTGCTTAAAACCGTGTTCTTTGGCATATTCGAGGGCATATTCCATCAGATAGTTGCCGAGATGTTCACCCCAATACCGGGGGAGTAAGTAAATGCGTTGGATTTCCATTGCTGCTGGGAAATTACTTTCTGTCTGCGTTGGCCCCCAATTAAGCTTTAAATAGCCAATTGGTTGGCCGTTTCCTTCAAGAAAAAAGGTCCGTGAAGTCGGTGCTTCAACTTCAGCTTGAAGTTTGGAGAGGTTGTAATTATTACTGGTATAGTCAACGACGCTCTGCAATGTATTATAAGGGCTAAAGGTTGCCATGAAACTCTCGGTCGCAATTGCTTGGAGGGTTGTTAAATCCCGCTCAGTTGGCTGAACTGGCCGAATATTTAACTTTAACATCGAGAGAATTTGGACTTGGTTAGATTTAGTGTTGGTAATTGGCATCTTAATCCCCTTTTCTATGTAATCGATTTCATTGATTATATTTTACCAAACTAATCAATTGTGTGCTAATTCTTTTCCCTATCTATCAAGCTTGTATCTTTAAACGTTTAAATGTATAGAATCATTAATTATTGAATTGCATTGATGACTTTCTTTTCAAACAGATAATGATAGAATGGAAAGAAAACGTTGAAAGAAGGGGTTTTGTGGAAGCCGATCGTTACCATAAATTAATTGAAGAAGAATTAACTAATTTACCAGATTATGTACGAGCCTATTATCGGGGAACCAACCATTCAGTTACCACGACATACCAGTATTTAACCGAGTTTCGTCGCTTTTTTACTTGGTTGCGGATCAATCAAATTTGTAAAGCAACGTCCAATTCCATGATTGAAACAGGGACCTTAGCTAACCTTCGACGAGACGATGTGATGCTTTATATTGACTACTTAAAGCACAGTACCAATGCGCGAGGACAGCAAAATTCAGCGACTTCAATCAATCGGTCAATTAATGCCCTGCGGTCACTTTTTAAATTTTTAACCATTACAGCGGATAATAATAACGGGGAACCATATTTTGACCGGAATGTGATGTTGAAAATCCCTTCTTTAAACAGTACTCAAACTTTAAATTATCGTGCCCATGCCCTGGCTTCTCATATGTATCGGGGACAGCAAAAATTTGATTTTTTAGATTTCATTGAACAGGAATACCCAAAGCAATGCGATAAACGGGCCCAAACGGCTTTCAAAATTAATGGTGAACGAGACCTGGCCATTATCGCTTTGATCCTAGGTACCGGCGTCCGGGTTTCTGAAGCTGCGAACGTAAACGTTGGCGACCTTAATTGGCAACAAAATATGCTTGATGTGACCCGTAAAGGGGGCCAAAAGGACAGTGTCCCCATTGCCCCCTGGACGATTCCCTACCTCAAACGCTACCAAGCGATTCGCGCGCAACGGTATCATGCATTAAAAAAGGATGTTGCCTTCTTTTTGACTAATTATCACGGTGAAACCCGACGGATTAGTGCGAATAATATTGAACGACTCGTCCGTAAATACTCTGCCGCCTTTGGTCATCCCTTAACACCGCACAAGCTCCGCCACACCCTAGCATCGGAACTATATGCCATTACCAAAGACCAAGTGCTCGTTTCGCAACAGTTAGGACAGAAAGGTACATCAGCGACCGATCTTTACACTCACGTGGATCAACAAGTCCAAAAAGATGCCTTAGCGCAAATTAGTCATGAAAATCCGGAGGAAACCTAAAATGTGTACAGCAATCACCTTTAAAGACCGCGCTCAAAATACTTATTTTGGTCGGACAATGGACTTTCCCCTTAAAGCTACCCCATGGCGCTTAACCTACGTTCCAGCCGGCTACCAGTGGCAAATTCGGCCGAGTGAAAAGTATTTGACGGGGAAGTACGCCCTTTTAGGGGGGATGCGCTTGGCAGATGGACATTATCTAATTGGGGATGCCGTCAACTCTGCTGGTTTGGCTTGTGCTGAGTTGTATTTCCCAAATCAAGTGGCTTATTATGATACCCCTCAGTTTTACCGAATTAATCTAACCCCTCAAGACGTGATTACCTGGATCCTAACTCAACACAAGAGTGTCCAAGAAGTTGCTGATCACTTAAGTCAAATCGCAATTATCAGTCAACAATGGTACGACAGGGACATCATTCACCCCTTCCATTGGATTTTAAATGATGATACCGGGACTTATTTAATCGAACCAACAAGCGAACAATTAACGATCAAAAAAGCCCCTCACGGGATCCTAACAAATGCGCCATCCATTGAAGAGCACGAAACTAAACTTACCAAACTCGTTGGTGGCACTCCTACTAAGGAACGGTTAGCAGCCTTTCCAAAACGTTTACCAGTTACCCGAACCCCTTCTAATCGTTATCTCCGGACGGCTCTAACCCTTGCTAAACAACCAACGCCAACGAAACGGGATGCCTTTTTACTGGGTCGGAAAGTCCTTGAACGGGTCGAGATGGAACCGCTAGAAGGTCATGAAGATTATACTCACTACGTCGGCGTAATTGACCGCTCCCACCTTGACTACGATTTTACCGATGTTGAGTTTAACCAACATCACCGTGCTTCGCTCCGCCATCTCATGAAAAAATATGATAAGCCAGTAATGTTTCATTGATAAAAAACGGATATCAGGCAACTCTAACTGATATCCGTTTTTTTTGATATGAACATTAGCCAAACAACAAACTAATATTATTTGTGATTATCGACAATCAATGTTACAATCTGACTATCATTAAGGAGGATGATCTTAAAATGAAGAACATTTACTTTGACCACGACGGCAATGTTGATGATTTAGTTTCTCTGTTATTATTACTCCAGGCTCCTGATATTAAGTTACTCGGAGTTGGGGTTGTTGACGCTGATGGCTATCAAGATCCCGCCACGGAAGCTTCGCGGAAGATCATTGATCGTTTCAACTTGCGCAATGATCAATTAGCAGTGGCTAAATCAAGTGCCCGTCCCCACCATCAATTCCCTAAAGAATGGCGTTTAAGTTCATTCTCATTTAACCATTTCCCAATCCTCAACGAACACGGGACAATCCAAACTCCCGAAGCCGAATTACCAGCCCATTTAGACATGGTTGAAAAGATTAACAACGCCGATGGTCCGGTAACCCTAATCTTAACGGGTCCAATCTCAGACTTGGCAATGGCCCTAGATACTGACCCAACGATTGAAAGTAAGATCGAAAAGGTTTACTGGATGGGTGGCTCCCTTGACGGTCACGGAAACGTTTCTGAACCTGGTTTTGACGGGACAGCCGAATGGAACGCCTTCTGGGACCCTGAAGCCGTAGCCCGGGTTTGGCAATCAAAGCTTGACCTGCAAATGGTCGGATTGGAAAGCACCGAAGAAATCCCGTTAACTAAGGAACTTCAATTACACTGGGCAAGTAAACGCCAATATCCGGCCTTTGACTTAATTGGCCAAGGTTATTCCCTGGTTCTTTCCTACGAAGCCAACTCGGTATACTACCTCTGGGACGTTTTAACCACGCTCGCCGCCTTGAAGCCGGAACTGGTCGAAACAGAAAAAACTACTTCGATTGTTCGAACTAATGGCGCGGCTGCTGGACGAACGGAACGGAATCCTCATGGTACCCCAATGGCCTTGGTAACTAAGGCTGATAAGGACGCCTTTTTCAAGTTTTTTGATGAATTAGCAATGTCGGCTAAATTGAAGTAAAAAATCGGTCAGGAGAAAAAATTCTCACTGACCGATTTTTTACTTTTTCCCAAACAGCCTTCCAAGGAAACCCTGTGATTTCTGAGTTTGTTTCTTAGCAAGCTCATTTAGGAGCTGGTCGCGTTTCTGATCTGCAATTACTCGCTGCCTACTTTCTTCTTGCTGAAGAGCGATTAATTGACTCAAAGCATCTTGTTGGTGATCCTTTTGATGTTGCCGTTCGTAGTAGCGTCGGACAAGTGGTTCGCCAATAAATTGATCGAATTTATCGATATTTAGGATCATCCCAATATCGTTTTGCACAATCCCAATCCCGAGTTCCCGCGGTAACATATTGAAATAGTTATCTAGGGTTTCATTATTGTTTTGGTACATATTCGACTTTAAGTCATTAAAAATCGCCTTGGAGACTGTGAAATGCTGATCATCCCCATCAGTAAAGTAAACGTTCTTGAAGTTATTTTCGGCTAAAAGCATCCGCCAAATCGTCTTGTTTTGGTCCTGTTTGTAGTCATAATGACGATTAATAATCGTAGTTAAGCGGTTCCCAAAACCAAATTCAGTTAAAATTTCTTTTAAAATTTCCCGGGTTAAACTGAGGTAATCTTGAACTAGGCGACTTTCTTCATCTCCCGAAAGGTGATTTAAGCGCTCGTTTAACCGGTAAACAACCGTCCGATATAGGTGATCATTAAGGCTATTTTCTAAAATATGATAATCGTATTTTTGATCAACTTGCGGTAACCAACCGGCTTCAAATGATAGATAATAGACCCGCTTGGTAATTTCTTCGAGGTTATTAATCCCCTTACTGGAGGCATTGTGATTCATAGCAAAAACGCTGGTGTTGTGAATCCCAGTAATCGTATTTGACCATTGTTTAATTGCGTTCGTCGCTACTTTCGAATGAAAGAAGTTTTCGTAAAGTTCATCAATAATCATTGGCGAGATGAAGCGTTGTGACCGTAGATAATGGTCTAAGAAGTTCACCGCCCGTTCACTCCGGGCACTATTAGAACTATTGATCTCAGAATATTGGACACTCGGTGAAGTATCACCAGTAAAGGGCTTAAAGTAGTCCCGGACAAGCAAAGTTTTCCCGGTGGTTCCCCGACCAATCAAAACTAGTGTTAAGGGAATCTGATCTGCAGAACGGCCGAAGTTAGAGTGACGGTAGATTTCCTGGATCTTCCAAATTAACGGTGAGGTCATTAGATAGAGAAAAGCAGTGAGGGCTTGTAAGCTTTCATCCCGCACCTTATTTGTCCGAAAACTATCAACCACATCAACGAAGGTTTCAACGTCTTCGTGCGTTAGCTTAGGTTCGACCAAGGTCTCATATTGATTGGTAACCGTATTTTGGACTAGGATAGCCTGTTCATCTTCGTCGTAAGTCCACATTGGCATCGGATAGAGCTCATTTTCTTGGATAGCACGTTTTTCAGTTTGAGCAAAGGCTTGGTAATAGAGAACTTTGGCATTTTCGTTCGCTTGATTTTGGTCCCGGCGTTTATTTCCTTTTGGTGTATAAACTGCTTGAACCGCTTTAACCCAGTGCGGTCTTAAGACCTTTTCCCGGGCTTGATCATCACTGACCGCCGTAATTTCATCTTTAGATAAGCTAACTTTAGTTTCGACCTCATTTGCGACTTCATCCGTTAGAATAGCTGTCATCGTTTGGCGATCTTTTCCCCGAATTTGGTCAATTAGCTTTCGACTTAGGTAATCGGTACTATCTTCAGTGAAATTTGTTTCAAATAATGCTTTATGAGCTTGATAGATAGCTTGATCATCCGGTTGGTCCTTTTGTCCCCGATACATCCAAACCATTTCATGATTTTTAGTCATCGCTTGCTTAGTAAGGTTCATTGAGCCATTAAAGAGGACAAAGTCAGTCTCATTTTCGAGTAAAAAGTACTTACTGTGAAAGAGGTCCTTTTTGGTGAAACGGAGTTGAAGACTGCCATCACTAATCCGATCCAGAAAGGTATCACTCGCTACTTCGAGCTCTTGGACTCGGCGAGGAACGTTGTAAACTTGTTCCATCTTTTGACCGGTCCGGTTATCTTCCATCCCCAATATTAACTTAACGGTCTTAAATCGTGGAAGGAGCCCATTTTCAATTATCTTAAACGAACTAACAAATGACACTCCGTAAAATGAATCAAAACCGGTGACTAATTCCCAAAAATCAGGGTGATTTAACATTCGCTGGTTCTTTAAATCATAAACTGCTAACATAATTAATCCGCCTTTTTTATTCTTAATTTTCATTATATGGAGAATCTTGAGTGATCACAAGTTATGAAAAAAGAGTTATTCCATTCAAAAATCGGAATAACTCTTTTTTTGATTATTTAGTACGTTCAATCAAAGTTGCTGCGCCCATGCCACCACCGATGCAAAGGGAGGCCAAGCCAAGCTTTGATTGCCGCTTTTGCATCTCATAGAGCAAAGTGACAATGATCCGAGCACCGGAGTCACCAAGGGGATGACCAAGGGCGATTGCGCCTCCATTAACATTGACAATTTTGGGATTTAAACCGAGTTCTCGAATCGTGACCACTGATTGTGCCGCAAAGGCTTCATTGACCTCAACCAAATCAAGATCGTCTGCTTGTAAAGCATGTTTCTTCATCAACTTATTGGTCGCTTGTAAGGGTCCAATTCCCATAATGGCTGGATCAACTCCTACTAAGTTTCCGTCGATCCAGTAACCAAGAATTGAATAACCGTCTGCTTCAGCCTTTTCGGCGTCCATTAGGATTACAGCGGCAGCTCCGTCATTAATTCCCGACGAATTACCGGCAGTCACATCGCCACCCTCTTTAAAGACCGGCTTTAATTTTGCCAAAGCGGCCATTGAAGTCTCTCGGATTGGTTCATCCTCGTCAACTACAACCGTTTGCTTCTTTGTTTTAACGGTTACCGGAACGATTTCATCCTTGAAGCGACCACTTTCTGTCGCTTTAATGGCTCGTTCCTGGCTTTGCAAGGCAAAAGCATCTAAGTCTTCTCGCGAAACTGGGTACCGGTCAAGAAGGTTTTCCGCTGTCATTCCCATTGGGTAGTGATAAAAGGCATCCGTTAGGCCATCTTGGCTTAGGCTATCAACTAACTCACTATTTCCAAAACGATAACCAAACCGGCCCTTTTTCAAAATATAAGGGGCGTTTGACATGCTTTCCATTCCACCGGCAACCATGATCTCAGCATCCCCCAGCAGAATTTGCTTGGCTGCTAAAGAAATTGCCTGCATTCCTGAACCACACAGAACGTTGACCGTCATTGCCGGAACTGTCTCAGGTAAACCGGCGTGCATTGCTGCTTGACGCGCTGGGTTTTGTCCTTGCCCAGCTTGGATGGCCATCCCCATATATACTTCATTAACTGCAGTTGGCTCAACTTGAGCCCGGTGAAGCGCTGCTTGAATTGCGATTGTTCCTAATTCAACCGCTGAGAGTGATGAAAGTATGCCCCCCATTTTTCCAATTGGTGTCCGGGCGGCTCCTACAATCGCTACTCGTCGCATTTTCATGACCTCACTTTATTGTTCATTCCAAAAAGCATTTTACCGAAGACTAATTTGCAGGTCAATTGGTTTACTCATTTAAATAAGCCAATAAGGCCGGTAATTCCGCTTCAGCTTGTTCCATTCCTTGTTGATAAAGCTTTTGGATTTTCTTCGTATTGTTTTCTAATCGGCCAACCTTAATTGTATTGTTGGGGTTAAAAACATACGCCTGGCGTTGGTTTACCAAGCGGTTTAATTCCTTAACTTGCTGGTTATACATTTCTGGCCGCTTGATTGCGGTTTCCACAAACTTGGGATAGTCCTTGAAGCCATGTTCAAACATTTCCTTTAAGATATTCCTGGTTGGCTTTTTCCGGTAATCACTTGGTCGGGTCCGAACAACCACAATTTTATCAAAGCCTTGTTCTTGGGCAATGTTAAAGGGAATTGAATTGGCTAAGCCCCCATCCAAACATTCGCCAGCTGTTGTCTTTTGCGGTGCGGTGAAGAAAGGCATCGAACTTGAAGCCTTTAAATCCGTTTCTAATTCTTTACCTATTGGGTCAGTAAAAGTGACCGCCTTCCCCGAAGTTAATTCGGTTGCAACAATCGTAAAATGGGAAGCGGACCGTTCATAGGCCCGTTCATCAAAGTTATGCCAATCCCATCCATGATCTTCAAAAAGAAAATCTAGGTTTAAGACTTCTTTTTTCTTAAGTAGTCGCCGCATTGAAATGTAATCGGCATTATGACGGTAGGTGGTATTTACATGGACCATCCGTCCATATTGTTTTGAAACAAATTGGGCGCCACAAAGAGCCCCGGCCGAAACGCCGATTACACTTTCAAATTCAAGATGGTGTTTTAAAAACGCATCGGTAATTCCGGTTGAGTATTGGCCCCGCATAGCCCCACCTTCCAAAACTAAGGCCGCATGATAAAGCATAACTTTCCCTCCGTTTTTTAAGCTGAATAGGATTATTATACAACAAGCTCTTCTATCGTTAATTATCTTTTTTCGCAGATTGATTGACACTAATTTTTTGTAAGGATAAACTATGTTCAATTAGTAAAATTCAATATGTTAAAAATGAAAGGATTTTAAGTTCAATGAAGTTCAATACACGTTTAATTCACGGTGGATACAGTGAAGATCCAACCACCGGGGCAGTCTCAACGCCAATTTACCGTTCCTCAACCTTCCACCAACACGTTTTGGGTGGTGAACCAAAGTGGGAATACGCTCGGACTGGTAACCCGACCCGGGCTTCACTCGAAAAGTTAATCGCTGAACTCGAAGGTGGGGTAGCCGGTTTTGCCTTTGCTTCCGGTTCGGCAGCCATCCATGCGGTTTTCTCCATGTTCTCAAACGGTGACCACTTCGTTGTTGGCTCTGACGTTTACGGGGGAACTTTCCGGCTTATCAATAAAGTGCTTAAGCGGTTTGGCATGGAATTCACGGTTGTTGACATGCAAAACCCAGTCGATGTTGAAGCAGCCATCCAAGCAAAGACCAAGGCTGTTTACCTTGAAACGCCAACCAACCCCCTCTTACAAATTGCGGATATCGAAGCGATTGCTAAGATTGCTAAAGCCCATGGGGTAAAGACAATTGTCGATAACACTTTTGCAACCCCATACAACCAAAATCCACTTCAACTGGGTGCCGACGTAGTTGTTCATTCAGCGACAAAATACCTTGGGGGCCACTCTGACGTGGTTGCTGGTTTAGCAGTTACAAATGATGAAACTATTGCAAAACAACTGGCCTTCCTCCAAAACTCAATTGGTTCCGTTTTAGGCCCTGATGACTCCTGGCTCTTACAACGGGGAATTAAAACCCTTGGTGCCCGGATGCGCGTCCACCATGAAAATGCCCAAGCGGTTGTTGACTTCTTGGTTAACGACCCCCGTGTTGACCGGGTCCTCTACCCTGGTTTGCCAGATTTTCCTGGCCATGAAATTGCTACTAAGCAAATGAAGCACTTTGGGGCCATTGTTTCCTTTGAACTCAAGGAAGGGCTCAGTGCTAAAAAGTTTGTTGAAAGCTTGAAGTTGATTGATTTGGCGGAAAGCCTTGGTGGAATTGAAAGTTTAATTGAAGTTCCGGCAGTAATGACTCATGGTTCCATCCCTCGGGAAATTCGTTTGAAGAATGGGATCAAGGATGAATTAATTCGCTTCTCTGTTGGGATTGAAGATGAAGAAGACTTGTTAGCCGATTTGAAGCAAGCCTTAAATCAACTTTAAGATTATAATAAAGGATGAGTTGAATAATTATGCTCATCCTTTTTATAATGCGACAAGGAGTGATTAACATGCAAATTGGGTACATTGGGACTGGTGTCATGGGTTCGGGGGTTATTTCAAATCTCTTGCAACACGGTGAAGCTGTTAAAGTCTTCAATCGGACTAAAGTACATGCCCAAGCGGTTCTGAACCGAGGGCAACCTGGGTCGGTAGTCCAGCAGAATTAACCAAGCAAGTGGATGTATTGTTTACTATGGTTGGGTTCCCAACTGATGTTGAAGAGCTTTATCTCGGCAAAAATGGAATTTTAGCAAATACTCATCCGGGCCAAGTCCTTATCGACATGACTACCAGTAAGCCGTCATTAGCGAAAAAGATTGGTGAAACTGGTGAAGCCAAACAAGTACGCGTAATTGACGCCCCTGTCTCTGGTGGTGATATTGGTGCTAAAAACGGGACTTTGACTGTCATGGCCGGTGGCGACCGAAGCGTTCTAGATGATCTGAAAACTCTTTTCAGTGAATTTTCTAAAGAGGTTAACTATTTTGGTCCATACGGTGCTGGTCAACACGCCAAGATGGCCAATCAAATCATGATTGCAGGAACAATGACCGGGTTAACCGAAGCCTTAGTTTACGCTAAAGGAACCGGTTTGGACCCTGCCCAAGTGATCCAAACTTTGCAAGGTGGTGCTGCCGAAAACTTCAGCCTTGGAACTTATGGACCACGAATCCTAAAGGGCGACTACACACCTGGCTTCTTCACCAAGCACTTCTTAAAGGACCTGCGAATTGCCGTTGACGAAGCCGAAGCGATGCACTTAAACCTTCCCGGCACCGCTCTTGCCAAACAACTCTACACCACCCTCGTCGACGAGAAAAAACTTGGTAACGACGGAACCCAAGCGTTGATTAAGTTGTGGTGGAATTAAATGATCTCCCCGATCTGATACGGTAATAAGGACAATCAGGTGTGAAAGCCAACAAGGCTAGATTCAAGCTAAGTCCTTATTTAGAGTGTCAGATCATCTAGGAAAACTGGATTATGCGGGATATAATGCTAGAACAGGATAACCTCAAGGAGATAACCACTTTTTTGAAGTCATGTTCCTATCTGGAGCGCTAAACTTAGCAAAGATTGAGTAAAAAGTTTCACCCAAAATCAAGCGGCGATAAGGAAAATAACCGTTATGAACTAACAATTTGCTTGATTATCATATTTCTATCTAATTAAATATTAGAGAATAAGGAAAGTATACTTATGGTAAATTATTATAATTTTTGCTTTAAATTTAAATCTTTAGTATTATCTATATTTTTTTGACGATTGCCATATATCATCCAAATAAGTGGGTTATTTGGATGACGGCAATGGTAATTTTAATGCTTGATTTAATTGATGCAAGAATTAAATTTCAACCAATTATAAAGACAATCAATCTAATAATTCAGCTTTTGGCGCAACCCTTCATAATCTCATTTTCAATTGGAAATGTATTAGGCTTTATTGGAGCGGTTAATCCAGTAGGTATTCTGGGTAGTTTAATAGCTCTAGGTGTTTATGTAATATTTAATTTGTCTTATGCGCAACAAATTGTCAAGCTGATTAACTCAAATATATTTCGCCTTTTATGGATTATTTACTTTTTTCAAATTGCAATAGCTCCCCCAGCATATTTTGAAATGTATGAAACTAATGATAATTGGATGGGTACATTGCTTACAACTGGCGCAATTGGCGCTGTTACTTACGCAGTTGTGATTATAAAAATTATGAAACACTGGCATTTTGGTGATCCTGTTTCTTTAATTAGAGATAGTGCAAAGTCAAATTTTGTGGTGGTAACTGTATATGTATTACTTACCTTGTTATTTCTTTACAGCGATTTGGTTAGCACCAATGGTTTAGAAAAATTAACTTCTTTTTCAATTTGGAAATTGTTATTAACTACCGTCGAAGCAGCGATTGGTGAAGAATTTCTCTGTCGATACGGAATTCTAACATTACTACTAGATTTTGTTAGAAATTTTCGTTTGAGAATACCGATTGCTATTTTGGGAAGCTCACTTATCTTTGCTCTTTTCCATTTTCTAAATCTTTCCCATCAAAATTTATCATTGACGATTTATCAGTTTTGTTTCACTGCCATATCTGGGATTTTCTTTGCTTTGATATTTTTATATACTGGGCATTTGGAAATGGTGGTATTAATTCATTTCTTATTTGACTTTTCTTCTTCTCTTACTAGTGGGAATGCATCGCTGACTGGAAATATTACTTTGAGTGACTATCAATCAATTATTAATTTAGCTATTCTTATGTTGATTTTATTGATTTGGATGATGTTTGGTAAACGGCATCAAGTTATGGAGAGAAATGCCAAAATTTTAATAAAGAGTAAGGTGGTGCAAAATAATGCTAAATAATTTAAAACTACTTAGATATGAAAAATAAGAAGAAGGCAATTTAAAGCACACCTTAAAAGTAGAGAAGCAAGCTCCAATAAAAAAGTCCAGAATGGTAAAATTCATCCTGAACTAATCTTAGATTGTTTTCTTTTAGGCATAATGATGAGCGACTTTCCCACAAACAGCGGCAACAATAGCCCCTAAAAGGTCATCAATAAAGGTATTAACATGGTTTTCATCGGTATCAAATTGCTTGATGATCCCGGACTTAACCCGATCAAGGTAACCGAAGTTGGTGGCGCCAATCGTGCCGTAAATTTCAGAAATTTGTAGGGCCAAAGCTTCATCAACCCCAAATACCCCCGCATCATTTTCGATAATTGATTGTAGTGGTTCAGCAATAGCCCCTGCTTCTGCTAAACGATCAAGTTCAAGGGCAACCATGGCGTTATTTAGTAATTCTCGCTTATGCAAGACGGTGATTAATGATTCATAACATTCATCGACAGTTAATTCGGGGATGAACTCCTTTTGAAGGTCATAAGCATCAACGGCTAAATCCCGTAAGTTTACACCCCGTTCTTTCAAGCGCTTCGTCACGAATTCGTAAGCTTTGGTATCTGGATATTTAAAGTGTTTATTGTACATGAAAAACGTCCCCCTTCTTAAAAACGAGAAGTGAGGCCATTTAACCTCTCTTCTCGTTTTCTTTACATAATTATGATAACTTTAACACTGACTAATTGGTTCGCCAAGATTTCTGCCATTACTTAACAAACATTTTAAATTCCAAGAATAAATCATTATATTCCTGGTTAACCTTCTTTGGCAGATCCCGGTAAACTTGTAAATGCTTCATCGTTTGCTTGTCAGGATAGAAGGCTTTGTTGCTCGTAACCGACTTATCAAGGTACTTCATCGCAGCTTGATTTGGCGTGGCATAACCAACATAGTCCGCATTTTGCGCCGCATTCTTTGGTTCTAACATGAAGTTAATGAAGGCATTGGCTGCTTTGACGTTTTTGGCAGACTTTGGAATGACAAAGTTATCATACCAAATGTTACTCCCTTCGCTAGGAACGATATAGTGTAAGTGTGGGTTAACATCCATCATTTCCGCCGCATCCCCGGAGTAAGCAATCCCAATTGCCGCTTCGTCCTGCTTCATATACATCTTCATTTCATCGGCCACGACCGCTTTCGCATTTCCACTTAAACCACGTAACTTCTGTTCGGCTGCCTTCAACTCACCGTAATTAGTGGTGTTAACTGAATGGTCCTGGGTAATTAAAGCAATCGCCATCATGTCACGCGCACTATCATACAGCATTTCTTGATTCCGATACTCCGATTTCCAAAGATCGGTCCAATGCTTCGGCGGATTTTTGACTAATTGATCATTGTAGACGATTCCTAAAGTCCCCCAGAAATAAGGGACCGAGTACTTATTATGCGGATCAAAACTTTGATTCAAAAATTGCGGTGCCAAGTACTTCATATTAGGAATTTTGCGGTGATTCAGTGGTTGAATTAAATGCTCTTTCTTCATCCGCTGAATCGTATATTCACTAGGGACGACTAAATCATAGCGTGTTCCCCCTTGTTCGATCTTCGTTAACATGGCTTCGTTTGAATCAAAGGTTTCGTAATCCACTTGGTAGCCAGTTTGCTTTTCAAACTTCTTAATTAGACTTGGGTCAATATAGTCTCCCCAATTATAGATTACCAAAGTTTTTGTAGAGGAAATTGCGCTTTGTTTAGCTGTTAGTTGGTGGTTCCAAACCATTAAACCCGCAATTACCGCAACTAAGACGACGATCGCCGCAAAGAGTTTTTTCATCTTTAACGACCTCCTTTCGGTGTTGGCTTAACCGAGAACCGGTAGTAAATGTAAACCAGCACTAAGGAAACCAAGAACATCACGGTTGAAAGAGCATTAATCTCCAAATCAATCCCTTGCCGGGCCCGAGAATAGATTTCTACCGAAAGGGTTGAGAAACCATTTCCCGTCACGAAGAAGGTCACTGCGAAATCGTCCAAAGAGTAGGTCAAAGCCATGAAGAAACCGGCCTTAATCCCGTCCATAATCCCTGGAATGGTGACTTGCGAGAAGGTTTGCCACCGGGTCGCTCCTAAATCGAAAGCGGCATCAGTCAGCGATTGTGGTAATTCTTTAGCTTTAGGAAGGACCATCAAGACCACGATTGGAATACAAAAGGCAATGTGGCTTAGTAGAACTGACCAAAAGCCAAGTTTAATCCCCAAAAAAGTAAAGAAGATTAAGAAACTAGCCCCGATAATAACGTCAGGGGAAACCATTAAGATATTATTTAAAACTAAAACATTTTGCCGCCAAGCACGGTGCTTAATTTTTTGGATTAAAAGCGCCCCACTCGTCCCGATTACTGTTGAAATCAAGGCAGCAAGGAGGGCAATGATGATTGTATTCAAAACAATGCTAATCATCCGGGTATCGGCAAATAAAGCTTGGTAATGGATCCAGGAAAAGTGCTTAAAGCCATCCATCGTTTCGCCAGAACTAAATGAATAGTAAATCAAGTAGAAAATTGGTGAATACATTAGGATAAGGACCACTGCCAAGTAAACTTTACTTAAGGTTCGTCTTTTTTTCATCGGTGGACCCCCTTCCCAGAATCATCAGTTAGGAGCATAACAATTAACATGGCCACGACCAGGACAACCCCAATCGTTGACCCCATCCCCCAGTTTTGGGTGGTCAAGAAGTGTTCCTCAATCGCCGTCCCCAGGGTAATCACCCGGTTTCCGCCAATCAACCGCGTAATCATAAAGAGGGAGAGCGATGGAATGAAGACTGCTTGAATTCCTGCAAAGACCCCGTTTTTAGTTAGCGGTAAGATTACTCGGCGAAAAGTCTGCCACCGGCTAGCACCAAGGTCTAAGCTAGCATTAATCAGTGATGGCCGAATTGCCACAATCGAGTTATAGATCGGCAAAATCATAAATGGCAATTCGATGTAGGCCGCGACCAACATAAAACTGGCATCAGTGAAGAGAAGCTGGTGGCTGCCAATCCCCACAAACCGTAAGAAGTTATTAATCGAGCCGTTTTCCCCTAAAATCCCGATAAAGGCATAGGTTTTTAAAAGGAGGTTAATCCAAGTTGGCATAATAATCAGTGCTAGCCAGAAGTCCCGACTTTTGAACTGAGCAATAATATAAGCTACCGGATAGGAAATCACGAGGGTTACGACCGTAATTAAAAAGGCATACCAGACCGAATTAAAAGTCATTTTTAAGTAAACCCCCGATTTGGCAAAATCAATGTAGTTTTGCACCGTAAAATGGCCATTCAGACTGAGAAAGGATTGATAAAAAATCAAAACTAACGGGGCAACCACAAAGAGGGCGAGCCAAAGGTAATACGGAAGGGAGAAGAACCAGTGCTTTTTATTCGTCATTCTTCCACCCCCTGATATGATTCAAGTCGCGCATCGAATTCGGCTTGAGTTTCGTTGGCCCGCATCACGTGGATGTCTTCTGGGTCAAAGGTAATCCCTATTTGCTTGCCGACCGTTGTCTTGTGGATCGAATTAATTTTCCATTCGTGGCCATCAGTATCATGAACCATGATTTGATAATCCACGCCTCGGAAAAGTTGACTGTCAACGGTTGCCGTCAACTTTCCTTTTTCAACTGTGGTAATATCTAAATCTTCAGGTCGGAGAACGACTTCAACTGCTTCGCCAGGGGTAATCCCGGCGTCAACACAAATAAATTCCTTACCGTCAATAGCAACCGCAAAATCCCGTACCATTGTGGCTGGAATAATGTTGGATTCACCAATAAAATCAGCCACAAAGTGATTTAGCGGTTCATCGTAAATATCAACCGGAGTTCCTGATTGTTCGATCAATCCGTCGTTAACAATCATAATTTGATCACTCATCGCCAAAGCTTCTTCTTGATCGTGCGTAACAAAAATAAAAGTGATCCCTAGTTGCCGTTGCAAGGCCCGGAGTTCGGCTTGCATATCTTTCCGTAACTTATGATCCAAGGCCGACAAGGCTTCATCAAGTAACAAAACCTTGGGCCGATTAACGATCGCCCGCGCAATTGCGACCCGTTGGAGTTGCCCACCGGAAAGTTCATCTAGTTCCCGATGAGCATAACCTTCAAGGTGTACTAAAGCTAGGGCTTCAGCCACCCGTAATTGGATCTCTTTTTTCTTCATGCGTTTTAACCGCAAGCCAAAGGCGATGTTATCAAAGACGTTGAAATTAGGAAAAAGTGCGTAATCTTGAAAAACTGTGTTAACTTGCCGTTTGTTTGCCGGTAATTGATTGATTTGTTGGCCATCAAAGTAAATTTTCCCATCATTTGGGAAGTCAAACCCCGCGATCAGTCGTAAGATGGTCGTCTTTCCGGACCCTGAGGGGCCCAAGATGGTATAGAACTTACCCTCCTCAATTTCAAAATTGATATCCTTTAAGATTACGTTATCGCCAAACTGCTTTTTAACGCCTTCAAATTTAAGAATCGCCAATCGTTTCACTCCCCTTTACTGAATTAACTTATAATTAGTGCTTTGTTCTTGTTTCAATTTCGTCAACAATCCGCTTAAGCTCTTGCCGCTGTTCGGCTGGCAGATCCATGATAATCCGGGTCAGCATTGCCCGATCCTTCTTCAGCATAAACATGAAAACTTGCTGGATCTGACTTTCCATTTGGGTTACTTCTAGTTGCGGATCGTCTTTGTTTCCAGCTTTCGCTAAAGACTTTTGCGCTTCATAGAGCACCCGCAAGTAATCCTTCGTAATTTCAAGATCATAGGACCAAAGAGCTTTAGCTAGGAACTTTCCAAACTGTTCAAAAACCCAAACTTGTTCTAACAGTGATAAGCCGGATTTTTGTGCCATTGGGCTAGCCATAAAGCTAGCCATGTTCGTCAAATCACTCACGATCGTTAGCGGATGGACTTGTAATAAGTAATCGTTGAGATAATTTTCAACAAGTCCCCACGCATCATCCGAAGTAACGTTGCTCGTTTCCCCTTCTTCGGCTAAATACTGTTTGAAGTAATCAAGTAAGTTACCATTTAGTTTGCGAATTTTAACCGCCAAGGACTCAAATCTAGGATCTTCAGCAGTTACTAGATGATCATCAGAGAACTGGGCGTATTCGCGGAAGATTTCACTTGCTTTTTCCGTCACCGGAACCGGATTTTGAAGGTCAAATTGGACCCGTCGCGTAAAAAGCGCTAGGGGTTGGTTTGCGGAATCATCCCCACTTTGGGCTAACTGAAGTGACAGGTCTAATAAATTGTTAAATAACTTTTCCTGATCGGTTTCATCTAGTAAAGGACCATTAAAGTTGGCTAAACTTGCTTGGTACTCTTGATTTGCCCGTTCAATCGCGAAATTCGTGGTAACCTGAGGAACGACTTGACCATTGGTAAGGACCAGTTTTAAATACTGGTTCGCCTTCTCTCGGGTAAAATGACTACTTACCATCATCGCAATTAATAAGTGTTTAAAGACGATGTTTGGTTCCACCCGCAAAAACTCGGTCCCCGGAACAACAATGGGAAGCTTAGTGGCTTCATTGATATACAATAAAACATCAAACCGATTTGCCCGCGCTGGCTTTACAAACCAATTTGTAAGCTGGGATGATTTGGCAGCTGAGTCAGTCTTCATTGATGAAAAATTTTTAATAAATTGTTTGGTATAACTAATCAAACGATCACTCCTCTTCGTTGACTTGCCAATTTACTGTATCATATTTTGATCGTTAATAGGGTTTTTAAGCTAAAATAACCCCGATAAAATTATTCTCTTATTCTTACTGTACCACACGACCAACAAAAAAGAGTAAGTGCTAACCAATCGGCCGGACTTACCCTGTAAATTTCCCTTTAAAGACTTAACGCCAAAGGACATTGATAATTGCTGTTAAAATCGCTTTTTTCTGGTGTAAAGCAGTGTGGCTAGTGTGCGGGAAAATTCGTTGGTAATAATGAACATGTTTGTTCTTGATTAACGACGCCAACATCTCTGATTGAACGGTTGGCACTTCCCCATCGGTTCCCCGAGCATTTTGCCCCATCCAATTATAGATGTAATCATCACTTTGTAGCTTTGCGGTTTGAATTTGTTTTTCAAGGACCAAGAAATTCGGATCGTTCGATTGTTTAAATAACCACTTCGTATACTTGGTTTTGGCGCCAAAAGTCTCATCGGCTGGGGTCCCTAAGAGAATCACTCGGTGAAAATTAATTTGTTTTTGAATTTGCTGGTTGGCAATGTAAACATGCAACCACTCTGTCCCACCATAGGAATGGGCAATCACGTTTAAATCGTGGATATGATATTCATGGGCAAGGACTAGCAAAACCCGTTTTAGTTGGCGAACTTGGGGATGATAAGTAGGAAAGTAATTCCACGTGTACAGCAATTGGATTAAGGCGTTCTTTTTTTCCTTAACCGTTCCTTTTACCCGAACATGGCCATTTGGCGAAACCCATACAGTCATGGTATGTTGGGCAATATTTTGCTTGGCGGTTTGCTGAATCAACTTTTGATAAGTCCAACTATTTCCACCCCAACCAGGGATTAATAATGTTGGGGTGTTTGAGTAATTAAACTTTGACTGGTTGGGGTTGATAGTTGTCATTTGACTTCCCCGAATCAAATAGACTTGCCCCAATAAAGCCCCAATTACCACAATTGTAATAAGGATCAACCCTAGCTTACCCACCTTTTTCATCGGTATCCCAGCTTTCCATGATTACGAGCATTAACCAAAGAGCCGCGCCCAGAAACCCTTCTTTTTCTTCTTAGGTTGCTCATCAGTGACTGGCTTTTTATCCGTTTCGGGTTCTGGCGTTGGCTTCATAGGATGATCATCAATCCCAATCCACTTGTAGAAGGGAGCGGCCTTGATTTCAACAAACTTCCCAGTCTTACCGTTAATCCCGCCGACACATAGTTCAACTGGCAAAGCATTCCGATATTCATTTTCAGCATCAGCACTAAACCCGTTAAAGCTATTCAACTTCGAAATATCAAAAATCAAACTGTTCTTTTCCGGCCGGAAACGGAAGTCTTCTTCCTTTGCTAAGTAGAGTTTTGCCCATTTACTCCGGGTGTTTTCGCCAAAGTCGTCACATAAACCATCTGCAAAGTAGTCTGGCACTGGCAAATCAGCGAGCTTGTAGTATTCGCGGAAAATTCGCCGGGTCATTGCTAAGAAGTCTAGTTGGCCAGTCTTTGCGTCAAACATCCGCCATGGCGTTCCGTCGTCCTCTAACAAATTGGCCATCCGTACCACAAAATCCTTAAAGAGGGTATTGTCTAAACCTTGTCGTACCTCAAAAATATACTTAGCCGCAACTGGTTTCTTTTCGTTATCAATAACCTTATCCAGTTGTAGGTAGTAGGTTCGCCGTGCCGTTTCCCGTTGCATTGTAAAGCCCGTGTGGTAGTTGGTGGTCCCAATTAATGGGGCAACTGGTTTAGGGCTATTTACCAGTTGGTTCATCGTATCGACGATTAACCGCCGACTATATTGCCGCTGTTGGAAGAAGTAAGGCTCGATTTCATCAATCAAAACTGGATAAGTACTCCCCTGTTTCATATAGCTTTCCAGGGCTTGAACGGTTTTGGCCTTCCGCTGGTTAGCGTCCATTGGGTAAATGGTCCCAAAGTCAATCATTGACTTATCAGTTCCCCAAGTTAACTGGTTAATGACTCGCAATAAGGTCGACTTCCCGGAACCAGCACTGGCCCCTAAGATAAGGAAGTTCGGGATATCATTCCCGTCTTCAGGGTTGAGGCTGGCTTTTTCCCGAATTTCCCAAAGAAATGGCGCGGTGAAGGCATAGAGAATCGCCTCGTAGAACCGCTTCCCATATTCCGGGGTGTAATCAACCACAAATTGGGTATAGCCATTCATGACTGCTTCAATTTGCTTTAAACTCCGCTTAATTTGAGAAATCGTCGCCAATTGACCAAATGGTAATGGGTATGTTCCGGTGTCATTTGGAGTGTACAACCCAGTTTGATTCCGGGTAATATTCCGTTCGAGTGGTCGATCGTAAAGAAAGGTTGTATATTTCTTTTCAACCGCCAAATCTTGGGGCGAAACAGTTGCTAGCAAATCGTCATGAATTTGTTTAGCGATTTGGTCCCGCTGTTTAATTTTTGGCCGGGCCGCTCGTGGGGAAACAGCTTGCTTTTGTAACTTGTAGACGAGGTCATGTTGTTTAATTCGTCGCTCTGCTTCTTCACGATCCCTAGTCCGGTTTAAGGTGACATTTCGCATCCCCAAAGGAACATCGGCACGTAACTGTTGCCGGTCAAGCTGATGTTGGACATCATCGACGAGGAGGTCGGTCATTTCGGTCTCAACCAACTCATCGGTGACTTCATTCGTCAAAATAACAACGCTGTTCCCTTCTTCATCCGGGTTAGCCTTCTTCCGCGCTTGCAGTTGTTCTTGGGCTTTGGTCAGTAAATGATTTGAGAAGTAAGAAATTAAGGCTGGTCGTAAGTCGAGCTTAAAATGATTTAAAAGGTTTTCATAAAGCGGATCGTCGTCAAAGACATAGACATCTTCAAACCGATTGTAGTTGGGGTCAAAAGATGGTTCATCTAAGTCGACTGACCCCAAAACAACCCGCGTTTCTTGGGTCTGCGGGTTTGAAAGTAAATAAAAGCGAGAATGGAGGGCTTGAGTTGGCGCAATTTCAACTTTTAAAATTCCTGCAATCGCCATCATCTGTAACTGACTGGATAAACGGAGAAAGAGCTTGATTGCTTCTTTATTAGCCACCTTTAACATTGCGCTTGCCAAGGCATCCTTCGTCACCGTCTCCATTGAAGTGTAATGGTGAGTAGATGAAGGATTTCCCAAGGCAACTTCTAGTTGGACAAAATCACTAAGGTACCGATTCAAGAAGGTCGCACTTAACTCCCCTGTTACCGCCGTCAATTGGGGGTACTTTTTGGCATCAAAAATTTCCGCAATTGTCATTGCCTCATTTTGATGATTATGTACTACATGAATCCGCTTATTCATTGATCCATTGTCAATTTCGGTTGCCATTACCATGCTACTCCAATCATTTAAACTTTTTATACCAAATCTTTGGCTTTTACTTTTTATTTTAACAGTTCACAATTCATTTTATCAATAGGGGGAAAAGTTGAATTCGATCATTTATCTGCCTTTTCTTGAGAGTCAGCCCAATTTTCCCCATCCGAGTTCGGTGTTTTATGAAAAGCTGGTTTAAAAGTCCAAATACACTCCACTCCTTTTGGCTGGCGTTTAGTGCTCGGGCAATTTCTTTAATGGTGATTTTTGGTGGATGAACCGCAGAGTATTCTTAGTACGCTTAATATTTGTAACTTGAAGCTTAAAAACAGTAATGAAAAATGCGCAGCTACTCCATTGCGATCCCCAAAATTATGAAGCTTGGGATGAGTTGATGTGGGCTAGCTCCCTTTCCCACATCAATCTAACTGATTGCAAGAGTGACGGAGGGAACTTTGCAACCCACATGCTTAAACATGAAGTCAGTGGCATGTTCGGCGTTACTCACAGAATAGGCTTAGTCGTAATCTGGCCAAGTTGGCTCGTTACGTTTATTTGAAATGATCTCCCTTGGTTTGTTTAATTTGCTAAAACGGTAATAGGCGTTGATCAAGAAGATGATGATGAAACAATTGCCCTTGTCAGAACTGAAAAAATGGAAGCTTTCTACCGCTCAATCGGATGCCGATCAACTTTGATGAATTAGTAATTACTATTTAAAAATCCCGCGAGGTCCTTCAACCCCACGGGATTTTTATCTAATAGTTTTTCGTTACCGCTCCAGTTAAGTAGTTAATGCGGATATTTGACTGGACGTTTGGCACAAAGCAATTAAACTCCAAACTTCCGTCTTTAGACTTCGCCTCAATGTGCGCCCCGGCAGGAACTTTGGCATTGCCATCGTAAATATCGGTTACCCGGTAACGGACTTGTTTCCCTTGATCTAAAGCCTTCCGCACTAGCCCTTCATAATAGTTTTGACCAGTTGAAGTTGAACTCCGGGCTTCATTAGCCCAAGCAGTCTGCGTTGCGATGTTCTTTGGATTCGATTCAGAAGCATCAAAGTAATTCAAGCCTCCAACCAAGGCATAACCCAATAAGTGTCCTCGATCATAGGCATGACTTGGACCGTTGGTTAAATGCATTGCTTGCAAAAAACCTGCTGGTCGCCACTCGGTTGCTCCGTTTCCAGTCGATTCACGACTTTGATATTGGCGAGTCGTTCGGTTTAACCATGCATCCCCGCGCCACGGTCGACCGAGCGCATCAAGCTTATTAACCGCATATGGAGCACTACTGATTTTTGCATTCAAATTAGTTTGGTCATTATTAACGATATAAGCCCCGTGACCATTCCATTCGAGATTGCCACTTAACTGGCTTCGCACATTGGTTGTCAAAACCGATGCTGCTAAGCTTTGACTAGGTGGAGTTAAGGAACTATTGCTAGATCGATAATAATGGTGCCAGTAACCTAAGAACTGATTAATAACCCCTTTTAATGAATCATTTTGACTAGTTGTTTGGGTAGTTTGAACGGCACTGCCATTTTGACTACTACTTGCTGGCCGTTGAAAGGCACTTGCTACCACGAACAAAATTGCGGCAACTAAGAGCCAATGCCAGAATCTACGAAATTTTCGTTTCATGTTTCGACTCCCTAAATCCGTTATTATTTATATTCTAACATGATTAGCGAGTCATTTGAACGTTTATTCGTAAGAAATTAATCAGCCGATTGTTTTACTTCATCGCGGTGGCGGAGGTAGAACAAGGCAATAATGATTACTAAGAAGATTACCCCAACCGAAACAGAAACCCGCGTATCAGGATTAATGAACATGAAAAGGACAATTATCACTAATGATGCTAGGGCAAAGTAATTGTAGTAAGGGAAAAACGGAACTTTGAAAGGATGGTCAAGAAGATCTTGCGGGTTCTTCTTCCGGTAATTTAATTCCGCAAGCAAAATTACAAACCATGGGACTAGCCCTGGCAAGACACTTGAAGAATAAACGATCACGAAGAGGTTTGAAGAAGCTGAGTTAATTGAAGTTAAAACAAAGTTCACGACAAACCCAACAAAGATCCAGAAGGAAATCGTTAAGATCGCAACGTTTGGAACCACATGCTTGGAAAGCCGACCGAAGAAGGCCGGGACTTCTTTATCAACGGAAAGCTTAAAGAGCATCCGACTAGCAGAGTAAATCCCGGAGTTTGCCCCAGATAAGGCAGCCGTTAAAACAACAAAGTTAATGATCCCAGCGGCCCCCGTGATTCCGACCTTCGTAAAGGTTTCAACGAATGGTGAACCAACCTCGTTCAATTGATTCCAAGGGTAAATGGAAACAATGACGAAAATTGCTCCAATGTAGAAAATCAAGATCCGCCAGATAACGGACTTAACAGACTTAATAATCGCATGTCGTGGAGAAGCAGATTCACCAGCCGTAATCCCAAGTAACTCAACCCCTTGGTAGGAACCGGCAATCACAGCCATTGAGAAAACAAAGCCTTTCAAGCCACCGGGGAAGAATCCACCGTGCGTCCAGAGGTTACTAATTCCAACTGGATGCCAGTTGTTACCAAGACCTAACGTAATTACAAGGAGTCCGATGATGATCATAAAGATAATCGTGACCACCTTAATCATCGCAAACCAAAATTCAAGCCGGCCGTATGCTTTAGCAGAAGCTAGGTTTGCTAAGGTTAAAACCACGATCATTACGATCCCAGAGATCCAATCTGGCAGGTTTGGCCACCAATAGTTTAGATATTGACTCATAGCGATAATATCAGAAATCCCAACAATAATAAATTGGAAAACATTACTCCACTTAACGACATATCCAGCAGCTGGGTGAATATATTCCGCCCCGTAATCAGCGAAGGACCCAGTCCCAGGTTTTAAGTAAACCAATTCTCCAAGGGCCCGCATCACTCCATAAAGCACTAAGCCAACAAAGGTATAGGCTAGGAGGACTGATGGCCCAGCCCATTTAATCGTAGAAGTTGCCCCCATGAAAAGTCCTGACCCGATCGTTCCCCCGATCGCAATCATTTCCATCTGACCCGGCGTCATCGATCGCTTTAACTGTAGCTCATTTTGTTCCATGTTAATCCCTCATTTCCATTTACCATAGATACAAAAAACCAGACCTTTCAAGCCATTCAATGAAATGGTTGAAAGATCTGGCGTGGTTTAACTATTAACTTAATCCACCGCAAAACCCCTCAACCGCAAACTGTTGTTGTGGTTGAGGTGGAGGTAGTTTGTGAGTTGAGACTTAAACTTAGCAATAACATTGTAACTTCCTCCTCTTACGATTTTTCGCCTTTAATAGTAGCACTATCCATTGATAATTGCAAGAAAATGATTAGATTTTCCTAATTTAATTTTCAGAAGCCGTCTTTTTACCCGTCTTATTTGGTTTTAATTGATTAGTTAAAGATTATCCAATAAGTAGCAGCGCTACGATTCTCGGCAACATTCTGCTCAAGCTAGCTTCTCCTACGGAATCGTACTCTAGATGAATATTCAGCTTTGAATTTTGCTCTGTCATCAGCGTCTATTAGTGCTTATCACCACAGAATTTCCGACGAAGCCTTTTACCCTACATACTATGCAATACCCGCTCGATATCGTCAACGATCTGTTCTGGAGTGAGATGGTACCATTCGGCCAGGACTTCAGTTGGGACATTATCAGCAAATTCCCGGGGAGCCCCGAAGTTGAGCGTCTTAATGTTAGTGGCGCCGAAGTAGCGGGCGATCATTTCACCAAAGCCGCCACTTAAGTTACCGTCTTCAAGGGTGACTACAAGGTCATGTCGTTCTTGTAGGTAGTGAAGATCTTCTCGATCAATGTTGGTAAGCGACTTGGGGTTAATCAAACTAGCATCAATATTGAGCTTCCGCTTTAATTGGGCAACGACTTCTTCACCAAGGGCCCAGAAGTCGCCAACGGCCATAATGGCAACTTCACTCCCTTGGTGAGCGATTTCGTAATCAATATTACCATAGTTGTCCTGGGTTGCCGGCCGATGTAAGAGCGCCTTTTCCGGTTGCCGAATCACAACTGGAACTTCCGTTTGACTAATTGCCCATCGTAGCATCGAAATCATTTCTTCGACACTAGTTGGAGCTAAATACTCAACGTTTGGTAAACTGCTAATGTAAGAAATGTCAAAATCACCCTGATGAGTTGCTGACCCACTACTAATGGTTCCATTCCGTACGATCATCACAACCGGGACCGAGTTTAAGGCCATATCATGAACCAACTGGTCATAAGCTCGTTGCAAAAAAGTACTGCTTTCAAAAACAACTGGCCGAATACCAGCCTGGGCCATTGCGACCGCTGAGGTAACAGAAGTTTGTTCAGCGATTCCAACATCAAAGTAATGATCTGGAAATTCTTTTTCAAACCGTTGGAGATCAAAGACTCCTGGAATGGCTGCCGTAATTGCCGCAATTGGCGTTCCTAACTTAACTTGGCGAATTAGTTCATCAATAACCGCTTCAGAATAGGTTTCGGTTGGTTTTGTTCGCTTATCTGCACCCGTCTTAAGGTCAAATGGATCTCGCCAGTGGTAACGTTCTGGTTCCGCTTCTGCTGGCGCGTAACCGGCCCCCTTTTTAGTGACTACATGCAAGACAATCGGATGGTCAATATCCTTAACTTCCCTAAAAGTTTTAATCATAGTTGCTAAATCATTACCATCAGCAACATACCGATAATCAAGCCCCATAAACTTAAAAATATTATTCTCACTTTGCCCATTCGTTGCCCGTAATTCGGCTAAGCCTTGATAAAGGCCACCTTGATTAGGGGCAATCGAGTTTTGATTATCATTCACCACGATAATGAGGTTGGAATGAAGCTTAGCCGCATTATTAAGACCTTCAAAGGCGAGACCGCCACTCAAGGACCCATCCCCAATTACAGCTACCAAGTTTTCGTGTTTTTTTAACATATCCCGGGCTTGAGCCATCCCGACTGCTAAGGCCACTGAAGTTGAAGTGTGACCGATTTCGAAGAAGTCATGGTCACTTTCTTCTGGATTGGTATAACCCGAAACGTCTTCATAGTGGTCAGGATCTAAGAAACCTAATTTCCGGCCCGTTAACATCTTGTGCGGGTATGAGAGATGAGATACATCCCAAATCACTTTATCATGGGGTGAACCAAAGACATAATGAAAAGCTAATGTAACTTCCATAATCCCTAAGTTAGGACCAACGTGTCCCCCAATGGCACTGTCCCTTTCCAAAACCAATTGGCGCATTTCAGTCGCTAATTTCTTTAGTTGATCAAGACTTAACCCTTTTAAGTCCGCTGGTTCATTAATCTCGTTTAATAAATAATCTGGGTGCAGATTCATTTTTCCTACTCCTTTAACTTCCGCGCTAAACGGTTTACCCCAAGTGAAATCAACTATATTTTATTTTACAACAACTCGGAATTAAAGCGAAACCTTTTTCCAATGTGATAAACTGGTTCTAGAATTAAACGAAAGAGGCGTTAAGATTGCCAATTAAGAATGCCGCTACGGAGAAGCTTGCCCCTGAGCTTCCTCTTACCGCGGAACAATCCCAATTAGTACAACAGATTAATGATTTTGCTCAAAAGCATTTTAGTGATAAGCAAGCCAGTGTTTTTGTGGTCGAAGGTGAAGCCGGAACTGGTAAAAGTGTTGTCCTAACCCACCTTTTTAATCAGTGGCAAATCGCTGCTCGGACCGAACCGAAAAGTCTGTTCTATCACAGTAACAATCGTTTTCTCGTAAACCATCCCGAAGTTCTGAAGGTTTATCGGCAATTAGCTGGAGAACAGCCGCATCTTTTAAAAAAAGATTTTCAACGGCCAACGACGATGATCAACCAGCTGGAGAAGCAAGATGACCATCTCGACCTTGTAGTAATTGATGAAGCCCACCTCCTCCTTTCCAAACCCGACCATTACAATAATTTTTATCACGAAAACCAATTACTTGAAATTCTAAAACGGAGTCGGGTCGTAGTTATTGTTGTTGATTTTCGACAAGTACTCCGAATGAAGAGTCTTTGGACAAGGGAGCGGCTTGAAAAACTCCTTGCCCCTTACACAACTAAATTCGTTAAACTCCGCCACCAATTTCGAATGCAAGCTCCCGATGAATTAGTATCCTGGTTGGATGATTTTTCAGATGGGATAATTAATCCCCTTCCCCAAAATGCACGTCAAGGATATGATTTTCGAATTTTCGCTGATGCAGAAGCAATGCGGCAGCAAATCATTCAACGAAATCAACAAGTGGGTCTTGCCCGGGTTCTTTCAACTTCAGGTTACCCGTCTATTCTTGACGGCGGTAAACATTACATTCGAGAAGGTAAATTCAAAATGCCTTGGGATCAATATAATTTCACCCAAACTCCCTGGGCTGAAATTCCCGAAACAATTGATGAGGTTGGCTCAATTTATACCTGTCAAGGTTTCGATCTCAATTATGCAGGAATTATCATTGGTCCTATTTTCTACTTGGACCCAAAAACAAACCGGCTAGAGGTTGATTTATCTAAGTACACCGATACCGAAGCTTTTAAACGGCGAAAGGACCTTACCGATCTGGTCGAAATTGAACAGCTTAAGCATTTAATGATCCGTAATGCCCTAAATGTTATCTTAAAGCGCGGGGTCCTGGGCACATATATCTATGCCCATGATCCAAAACTACGCCAAAAGTTAATCAACCTCTTTCACGAAATTAATCCGGAGGTATCCAGAAATGAAGAAAAACGACCATAAATGGCTCCTAATTGGTGTCGCAATGATTCTAACTATTATCTTTTTAGCCCTCTTAATTCGTGACTTTATGCCGGAAATCAAGCTTCTCCTCCACTACAATCTCCAGAATCGGGCCCTCTTGATCGAAATGATTCGTTCTCATGGCTTAAAAGATATGCTTTTCTTGGTAATAGTGATTGCCCTCTTAAATGCCATTCCAGGAGCCTCAAATTCGGTAATTTGTATCTTCACCGGGCTTTGTTACGGTCCAGCAATAGGCTTCTTGATTAACTGGATGGCTAACATCCTTGGAAATTGTTCAATTTATGCTTTAATCGATCACCTTAACTTCTCTAAGCACTTCAAAGAAAACAAAATTCTCGACCGCTTGATGCATCATGAACATCCCTTGGTTGGATTAACGATTGGCTACATGGTACCGGTTATTCCAAGTATTCTGGTTAACTACTCCTGTACCCAATTAAAAGTCAAACGCTCTCAATTTTTACTAATGGCAACGGTGGGAATGTTGCCAACCTCATTTCTATATGCCTTTGGTGGTGACGCCATTATGAAAGGAAACTTTAAGCGGATCATTGTGGTAGCTATCCTAGTTGGAGGGTTAATTTGTTTGCGGCAGATGATTGTTCGTCATCGGCGGGGGAAGCAAGTTGGTTAAAGCGAGAGGAATTACTTCTAAATTATTGGGAGTGATTTTTATTTTATATTAGTTAAAGTAAATCTGTGGTAATTACTTTTGTTCAAAAAATATACCAGGGAAGAATTTTCATTCCCTCCCTGGTCATTCTGTAATTTTCATCATCCATGCACAGGCAAAAGCGATCTTGAATGCTTATTTCCGATGTCCCGTCTCAATTACTGGTTGTGTCCCCCGCTCACTGATGATGGCTACAAGGATATTATTGATAATCGCTAACCGATCTTCGTCAGATATGTTAAGATCAAGTTCCTTTGTTAACCGTTCGATAGCGTCTTCAACGATTGAGACCGCCCCGTCAACAATCGTTTGGCGAGCCGCTAAGATGGCGGCTGACTGTTGTTTTTGAAGCATGGCTGAGGCAATTTCAGTGGCATAAGCTAAATGAGTTAGACGGGTTTCCATTACTTCAACCCCGGCAACTTGCAAACGGGCTTGAAGTTCTTGCGTCAACTTTTCAGAAACTTCCGTTGCGTTTCCCCGTAAGGTTAACGCCCCTTCATCTTCAAAGGTATCGTAAGGATATTCACTAGCAACGTGCCGAATAGCTGATTCAGATTGAATCTCGACAAATTCTTCGTAATCATCAACCGCAAATAAAGCCTGGGCTGTATCGACAGCCTTAAAGACAATCACGGCCGCAATTTCGACTGGATTCCCCTTCAAGTCGTTAACCTTCAGGACTTGGCTATTAAAGTTGCGGACCCGCAAGGAAACCGTATCCTTCATCGTGAGCGGAACCGTTAAGAATAAGCCGGCGTCCCGGATCGTACCAATGTAATTTCCAAAAAAAGTTAAGACCTTGGCCGTATTTGGTTGGACAACTGTTAATGACGACCCCGTTAACAAACCTAACAAGATAAAAAGGGTTCCTAACAAAATGCTTTGTAAATATAAGAACCAGCCACCAGCGGCAAGCAGAGCTAAGGCAATAATCAAGCCAAGATAACCATTAACGTGAAATACAGTTTTTTCCTTCATCGTTTTGACCTTCTTCCAAATTAATCATGACTAAATAACTGTGCAGCCTTGATCGCCCGTTGCCAACCTTGGTAAAGTTGTTCAGCCTTATCAGCAGGCATGGTTGGTTGGTAATGTTCCCCGAGCTTGCTTAATTGGGCCAGTTCGATTTGATCATTCCAGAAGCCAACTGCTAGCCCTGCTAAATAAGCTGCTCCTAGGGCCGTCGTTTCCTCGATTGCTGCCCGGACAACTGGGGTTTGTAAGAGATCGGCTTGGAATTGCATCAAGTAATTATTCCGGCTGGCCCCACCGTCAACGGCTAACTGAGTTAAGCTCAATCCCGTGTCCTTGACCATTGTATCCACGACGTCTTTAGTTTGGTAAGCAATCGCTTGAAGGGTTGCCCGAATAATATTACCCCGGTTACTTCCCCGGGTTAAACCAAACATAGCTCCGCGAACTTCCTGATCCCAATATGGGGCCCCAAGCCCGGTAAAGGACGGTACCACATATACTCCACCGGTAGTTTCCGCATCAACGGCCATTTTTTCGGACTCACCTGCCGACTTGAAGAATTCAAGCCCATCCCGAAGCCACTGAATGGCAGAACCTGCCACAAAGATACTTCCTTCTAAGGCGTAGTTAACCTTTCCATCCAAGCCATAGGCCACTGTCGTTAAGAGGCCATTCTTGGAAAGAACAGGTTCGGTCCCGGTATTCATCACAATAAAGGCCCCGGTGCCATAAGTGTTTTTGACGCTCCCCTTCTCAAAGGCGGCTTGGCCAAAGAGGGCCGCTTGCTGGTCACCGGCCATCCCGGCAATTGGTACTTGGACCCCAAAGAAATGGTAATCATTGGTGTAGCCGAAAATCGAGGATGAAGGTTTAACTTCTGGCAACATTGCCCGTGGAATATCAAGTTGGTCCAAAATTGATTGGTCCCAATCTAAGGTGTGGATATTGAAAAGCATCGTCCGCGAGGCATTGGAAACATCTGTCGCGTGAATCCGGTGACTAGTTAAATTCCACAAAAGCCAGGTATCAATCGTTCCAAAAAGAAGGTCACCCTTTTCCGCTTTTTTCCGGGCGCCCGGAACATGGTCTAGCAACCACTTAATCTTCGTTGCTGAAAAGTAAGAATCGATGACCAACCCGGTTTTTTGGTGAATTTCATCCGTTAAACCAGCCTTTACCAAGGCTTCCGCAATTGGAGCGGTTTGTTTGGATTGCCAAACAATCGCCTTATGAATTGGCTTTCCCGTATGCTTATCCCAAATCACCGTGGTTTCTCGTTGGTTTGTGATCCCAATCGAGGCAATCTTGTAAGGTTGGATCTGAGCCTTAATGATCACATCGGCGATGACGGCTTGAACGGCATCCCAAATTTCTAAAGCATCGTGTTCAACCCAGCCAGGTTGCGGAAAGTATTGGGGAAATTCACGTTGGGCAATTGCGACCACTTGACCAGCGTGATTAAAAATCATCGCTCGTGCACTGGTGGTTCCTTCATCAATTGCCATTACATATTGTTCTTCACTCACGTTTAACATTCCTTTCGAAAAGAGGTCGGAAAAAACCTTTCAAACGGCCTGATTGGGATAAAGAGAATGATGGTTGATTTGTTAGAATCAGCCGTCTATTTGGATTTATCCTCTAAAGCCTTGGCTTTCGACTTGAGTTTCTAATATTTGAAGATGAAACAAGGGTGGGAAGAAACGTAGGTTCCTTCCCACCCTCTAACCTCTAAAGTGGGGTTACTTTTCGCTTGTCAGCTTGCCCCCAACTGCGTAATGATCATGTTGCATTTCGCTTAAAACGATGTGAATCCGTTCTGCAGGGACGTTGGCATTCTTAGCAATCGCTGCCGTAACGTCTTCAACAAGTCCCTTCAGTTGTTCGGGAGTCCGGCCTTCAAGTAATTCAATGTGTACTAATGGCATCTTTGAGCCCTCCTTTTACTAGTAAACACATTTTACCATACTTAAATTTAACCTGCACTTAGAACTAATTAGCTTTCCGGAGTTGTTGCCGAATGGCACTAACATCCTCTTTTTTACCGGTAAAGATTAACCGATCATTGTATTCCAAAACTGTTGACCCATGGGGATCAATCCAGTGGTTTCGCCGGCGAATCCGACTAACGGTAATTTTATCGATAAATGGTAAGTCCATAAGTTGCCGACCAGTAAAGCGGTGATTAACCACCCGAACTTCATATAGGCCAGTTTCTGTATCAGTCAACATTTGCATTACTGATGGTGATTCAATTAAGGCCCGTAAAACACTGGTTTCAACGTTGAAGGCGTTAAAGATTTCGACCCCTTCGGCCATTAGTTGATCCATCCGGTCATTATTAACGGCCCGACTGTTTTGGAAGGCAATCACCCGTTTAATCCCACTTTGGAGGGCGGCTTGAACAAATTCAAAGTTGGCTTCGTCATTGAGGTAACAAGCCGCCAAGATATCAACATCATTTAAACCTGCTTTGGCTAAACTAGCCTTGGTAATTTCTGGTAGGAGCACTAGGTTTTTAACTTCACTATTGTAAGTCTTGTAGTTCTTTTCTGCTGTCGTAACAACATGAACTTCGTACCATTCATTAGAAAGTTGTTGGGCAATTGGCACGGTCACCATATTGGCTCCAACCAAAACAACCCGTTGCTTGATTAAATCTTCCTTAGAAAGTTTATAAACGGAGTTGAAGATAGTTGGCGCTAAGATGCAGACCAAAACCGCCGCTAAAATAAAAGTCCCGGCTTGAGTACTAGAAATAACTTTTAAGTTTTGGGCTACTTGAACGGTTGGCAAAACTAAGGTAATCGTAGTGGCGGTTAAAAAGCCCCCAGCGACTGAGTTACGACTTGAGAAACGCGTTCGGTAAACCAAAATTGGTACTAACTTCGCGAGAAAGAAGCAAACTACTAAGATTGGAATTAACATTAATGCCCGCGGATTAGTGAATAATTCCCGAAGGTTTAACTTAACCCCGGTCATAATAAAGAAGATTGGAATAAAGAAACCGTAGCCGATGGAAGTTAATTTCTCCGCCGTTGATTCATGGGGCTCAAGGAGTTTCATGACCATCCCAGCTAAGAAGCTCCCTAGGATGGTTTCGGCCCCGACTTGTTCGGCAATGATAACCAAGGTAAAGATCAAGAAGAAGGCCAAGCGGATATCTAATTGCGTCGTGGCCTTTGTAATTTTGTTAAACCAAACAAAAGGTTGCTTAAACCGGTAAAGAAGAAAGAGCGCCGCTAATAAAAGCAAAACCAAAAGCCATAGTCGACTCGCATTGCCTCCGTTCAACGTGGCGTACACTGTTAAACCAAACATCGGCACGACTTCACCAAGGACCGCTGTTAAAAGGATCGTTTGCCCCATTGGTTTACTAAGAATTTCCTTTTCCTTTAGGGTCGCAATTACCACCCCTAAGGCAATCGTGGAAAAGAGAATAATTGCTAAGAGCGGATCGGGAAAGAATCCGGTAAATTTAAGGACAAAACTTAGGCCGGCTGCAACCAACAAAATCCCACCAAAGGCTAGCGAAGCCAATTTAACTGGGGAAGCTTGATCGTCATCATCGTTAGGTTTTGACTTAAACAAACTAAAGTCAATTTCCATCCCCGATAAGAACATCAGCAAGATAACCCCCATCTCTGAAAGTAAAGCTAGGGTGCTATTCTGCTGGACTAGGTTAAAGCCGGATTCCCCTAAGACAATTCCGACCACAATTTCCGCAACGGCGGTCGGCATACTAGTAACTTTAAACCGCGCCATCGTAATCGGAATCACCAGGGCGGCTAAAACGACAATAAACATTGAAAGTTGAGTCATATTACCCTCCCGTGAAAATTTTTATTACCATAGATTACCGCAAGTTTGCGAAAAATACCAGTTGAAAGTTTTCGAGAAAATAAATTTTCTTAACCTTCAAAAATAAGCTACAATCATAGTAACAATACTTTTTTAGAAGGAGTATGGGGATATGCTAAGGAAATTATCCGCTTGTACCAGTATCTTGATTGGTAAGCAAGCGTCAATTGATGGAACCATTATGATTGGACGAAATGAAGATGCCAAAGCCGCTTGGCCGAAGCATTTTATCGTTCATGAGCGGGGAAAAGTTGGGGGCCACTTTGTTTCTAAAGAAACAGGGCTGAGCTTGGATCTCCCAACTGACAGTTACAAGTACACAGCCACTCCTGAATGGACTGACAAGTACGGTCTCTTTGAAGAAGCCGGGATTAATGAGTACCACGTTGCTATGAGCGCCACCGAAAGTGCTTATACGAACGAACGAGTACTTGGTTTCGACCCGCTAGTTAAGGACGGTTTAAACGAAGAAGCGATGGTTACGGTCGTCCTTCCCTTCGTTAAAACTGCCCGGGAAGGGGTACAACGACTCGGAAGCTTAATCGCCGAACACGGGACTGGTGAAACGAATGGGGTCCTCTTCGCTGACGACAATGAAGCTTGGTACTTTGAATCCGGGGCGGGGCACTATTGGGTTGCCCAACGGATTCCGGATGATTCATACGCCGTTGTTGGGAATCAACTAGCGATTCAAGAAATCAACTTTAATGATCCCGATAACTTCATGTTCCATCCGGAAATTCAAGAATTTGTCACTAAACACAATTTAAATCCTGCTGATGATGGCTTTAACTTCCGCGAAATTTTCGGGACTCACGACCGGTCGGATGCCATCTATTCCACCCCACGGGTTTGGTATGGTCACCAAATGTTTAGTCCAAAAGCGGCCGTCTTGGAACAACCAGAAAACCAGGACTTACCATTTCTAATGAAGCCTGAACGGAAATTGTCAGTTATTGATGCCCAAAACTATCTCGCTAGCCACTATCAAGGTACGCCATATGACCCAATTGGTACTGGAAATGAAGAAGCAAAGCACCGCTACCGGCCAATTAGTTTAGCGAAGACCCAAGAGTCTCACGTCCTACAAACCAATCGGCCAAACGGAAATAACATTCATTGGTTAGCGATGGGAGTTGCCAACCAGAGTACCTTTGTCCCATTTTTTGCTGACTTGACGGATACCCTAGCCGCCTATAAACGCGGAAAGCTGCCGGCCCAACTTAATTCCGCTTACTGGATCTTCAAGCACGCCAGTGTCCTTGTTGATAGTCACTTACATGACTTCTTGCCGGATCTTCGTGACGTCCAAAAAGAAATACGGATTAAGGCTACCCAAATGATCAATGAAGCCGACCAAGCGAGTCAAGCAATGCCTAGTGAAAAACGGGCTGAATACCTAACTCGGCAAAGTAACGATTTTGCGACCGACGTCTTAAACACCTATAAGCAATTAAGTCTAAACCTCATCACCAAGATGACAGACTACTGTGAACTTAACTTTAATACGGATGAAAACCTGTAAGAATTGGTCGGGAGAAAAATCTTTCAATGCCATTGGAGGATAGTGCCGATTAAAGGGATGGCAATTCTCGACTTGAGCTTTTGTACAATATTTGGAAATACAAAAGAGGTTGTTAAGAAACTACTAAGGTCACTAATGACGGTTAAGTAGCCAAATTACCGTTAGCAACATGTCTGCTTACGATAAAAACCAAGCTTTGAAAAGTGAGTTGGCAAGAAAGTTTTCAAACGGTCCTGCGAGGTAAGGAAACAGCCGGAGTGAAATTTACAAAGCAAATTTTCTCCGGCTGATTTATCTGTAAGAACTGTGTTTTCTTGCCACGATATCTGAGTAATAGAGATATTTTCAAAGTTGTGTCGGCTACGTTCATTAGTGGCCTATTTATTATACTCAAAATCATCTCCACCACGTCCTAGCTAATGGCTGGGATTTTTTCAATTCTCCCCTTTTCTACCCTTGATCCTTATTTTTCAAAATTAATTGATAAATTCTTCTCGCATTTTGCATCTTGATAATTTAGCTCATGTAAAACTAGGATTTTTAAGCATTTCACCAAGGCTTCACCGACATAGCTTTTGATTAACTCAGTAAACTGCTTGCCATCGAGATCCGCTCCCGTTTGAAATTGCCAATTCAACCATGTAATCATAGGCATCGCTAAGGTTAACCGTATCTACAGCTTTCCAAACCTTCTTTTGAGAAACTGTGATCCCAGCATTGATGATCATATCAGTTACACTCCTAATCAGTGAACTTTCTTCAATAACGTTAGCGGGCCCAACATATTCAAGTTTAATTGCATTATTCTTGGCCCTTTGGTAGAGGACGACTAGCATCTGCTTTCTCCTTAAGCTTTGTTAATTTAGAATATGAGTAAGTCATTTTAAGGTCGCCCCCATTTAGTAACTAATTTTGCCCTTTAACCCTGGGTCGCCGGTGTTGTTGCTTCGTTGAATCAAGCAAATATTGCTCAATTAACTTCACAATTTGTTGGTTTTGGGGCAGATTTGAGTGTTGGGCTTGTTCCCCTGTCACCGTCATTGAAGTGTAGTTCTTAACCTGCTTTTGGTAGATGTACTTCCCTGCCAGTACCGAATTAGCTGGCACTAAACCATCGGAAGTGTATGAATCTTCATTCCCGACAACGGCAATCACATTAAGACTGCTTGGAATTTTATCCCGATTTTTTAAAAAGTCAGTAAACATCTGGGTCTTATTTTTAGTTGAGGTTTCTTCAAAATTAAAAGGTGAAGCCACCGTCATTAAAGACTTGATGGTGATGCTATCACTGTAATCGCTGTAGTAGTTTTCTAACCACCGGGTCCAAATCAAGCCCCCATTCGAATGTCCAAAGGCTTTGAAATTGTTAAACTGGTACTCTTGGCTTAATTGATCGAAGGCCTGATTGAACATCTTCGCTTGTTTTTTGATGTTGCTATAACCATCATGATTATTTTGGAAACCAACAACGATAAAGGGTTCCCGGTCATTCCGGTTAATCTTACCACTGTAAGTGATCTTCCCATTATTAAAGACTTCCACTTTTAACAAACTATGCTTTTGGTTGGTGTCCTTATTTAATAACTTCACAAGGCGGTTAAAACGTTCCTTAGTGGCGGATGAACCAGGGATCATGATCACCGGTGACATCATCGAACGTTGACGTTTAGCCATTTGTTGGTTCGAACTATGCATGATGAAAAAACCTGGAATTGCCAGGATAATGATTAGCCCGACGGTAATGATCACATACCGCAACGTCCGCTTTTGTTGTGAATTTAAGCGTTGAAACATTTACTTTTCCTCCTGGTCCAAGTCTTGCACGACGTTGGTTACCCGTAATGCCAACTTAACAAATGGAACGTAACAAGCGACATCCAAGGCTAAGAGGCCTAAGGTCATCAATAATGCCACCCAGTTCCCGTTAGTACCGAAAAAGGCGTACAAAATCCCAGGGGTTCCTTGTGGAATCGGGTAAACCGGGGTTGGGTACCAATGCCAAGCAATCCCCAAACTAGCAATTGCCAAGTTAACAAATGGTAATACGATCACTGGAATTAGGTAAATTGGATTTAAAAGTACTGGTAAGCCAACCGCAAAGCCGTAATCACTATTAAATAAAACCGGGATTAGGTTTGTCCGGATTAAGCGGTGGTAGTTCTGTTGCTTGGTTACAAAAATCAAGGCAATTAAGAGAGCTAAGGTTAACCCGGGACCGCCAAAATTGGCAAAGGACTTTTGTAAAACTGAAGTTAAATATGGATATGGAACAGCCCCGCTACCGTGGTGGGCAAGCAAGTAAGTTAAATCCGCTGAGGCCTGACTACTATCAAGGACGAGATCACCATTGTAATACGGTCCACCTAGACCCAACCAATTCAAGCTAGTACTCAATAAAATCACGAGCAGTTTCAACCAGACCGGTTGGTTCCCATCATCAACGGTCTGCAGGGAGCCGTACAGTTGTGAAACGACACTGTAGTATGAGGCTAAGTTTAGGAGGACACTCAAAACTAAGGTCACAGCGAAAACTAAGAACATTGGCTTAAAGGCACCATAAGTGCGCTCAAAAACATCATCTAAATGATTATTAATTTCTTCTCGCCGTGGCTTCCCCAGCCAACGAAAGCTTTGACCAACCAAATAACCGATAATCAAAGCAGAGAAAAGGTTCCCGTATGAAGTAATCATCCAATCAAGATTGCCCCGACTATTTTGAGAGACACGGTAAGCCAACATTAGCATTGCCATCAAGCCCGTTAACCCGGCCATTTGGGCATCGCGATGATAAAGTTTTGCCGTATACATTGCCATCGCATAGGCCGCATACAAGCCAATCATTCCAATCGTGACGGTATTGAGGACAAAAAAGCCTTTCGCTAAGGTCCGGGTCACACTCGGATTCACCCACCGGTCAAGGTATAAGATTGAGTATAGAAAACTATCTGGCATTAACAAAGTATCAATAATCAACTGGGCAAAGGTCCCGACCAAAACGAAGGGAAAGAGCACCACCAACGTCCGCCGTAACGCTCGGGCGCTAGTCCTGCGCCGTAATTTGACCAGTTGATTAACAGTATGGGTAGTCAAAATTTTATCCCCTTTTTTCATATTCAACTAATTTTCCCGTTTAAAACATGAAATTTCAAGATTTTGAGCGAACTTTCATCGAAAAAACAAAGGTTGAGGTCGGGAGAAAAACTTCTCGACGACCTAGTAAGGATAAGGAGGACGAAGATTGATTCGCAAGAATCGTTCTTTCGTTCAAACTTATCCTCGAAGATCGTGATTTGGAGCGAACCAGCCAACTTGTTTGGCGTTTGTGTGAGCCACGCAAGACCAAGTAAGATAGTGCTGATAGTGCTGACTGCAAGGACGGTAATGTCCACTTGGTTACTGCCTCGACCGTAGTTGCTGTGTAACATTCGGAGGTACGAAAAAGACTGCGAAGAAACACCAATTTCTTCCCAGCCTCTTCACCTTTGTTCTGATTTCAAATAATTTAAGGTTTTCTCTCTACTTATCGTTACCAACTAGCCTTCCGGACTCCTGGAAGTTTGCCTTCATGGGCCAATCGACGGAAGGTTAACCGCGACATTCCGAACTTCCGCATGTAGGCGTGTGGCCGACCATCGTATCGGTCCCGGTTATGGAGCCGGACCGGGCTAGCATCCCGTGGTAAGAGGGATAAGCCCTTGTAATCATGAGCCGCTTTTAAGGCTGCCCGCTTTGCAGCGTATTTTGCAACGGTGGCTGCTTGGCGTTGTACTTTTGCAATTTTTGACTTTTTTGCCATTCAAAATCCTCCGATAATGGTACTAGTTCCAAACAACTTGTCAAAATCGCATTTGCTGTCAATTCGGTCCCAATTTTACCGAAAAATTGATCACTTGCCAATTATTTTGCCTGATAAACTTCACATTCTTCTTTGTAGTTGTACTTTTCATTTAATTTACTGATTAATTCCTGGTTATGAGTGTAAACCCGGCCAGTTTCGAGGTGCCGTAAGTAAAGTTCTAAGTATGGTAAATCAGCTACGGTAGCCAATTTTCGTTCCCGGTCCCGTTGATAATTAACGTGCCGGAAGCGTAAATCAGCGATACCTTGTTCATCAAAAGTCAAAAGCAAGTATTGGGCGCGCATGTCTGCTTGGAGTTTTAGTTGGCCGTTAAAGGGTTCGCCGACTGAACCAGGATTTAGGACGATTCGTTCGTCGGTCCCATACCGCAATAGTTGATGGTGAACATGGGCGTAAATTGCAACATCAGCCCCGTTAACCAAAAGCTGATCAAACTTTTCGCTTTCGTTGGTTGGAAAAAGATCTTGCCCCATGTTCAAATTAGGTAAATTGTGACTCAAGTTAATCTTTAGCTTACCAACTTCAATTTGCTTAGCGATTGGCCAAGACGCCATTTCATCAAGGGCACCGGCGGGCAAGGTTTCCCCGACAAATTGAGCGAGCCGGGCAAAGTAAACGTGAGAGGGCCAACTTAAGTCAATGTCTCCCCGAATACCATGAATGACTAAATCATCCCAGTTTCCCCGGATTAAATGGGCGGGCTGAATTGCTTTTAGGAGTTGCCAAATTTCTGCTACTCCCGGACCTGGCATTAACAAATCTCCTAAAAACCAGTATTCATTAGCTCCATTAGCGCGGGCATCGGCAAGCATTGCCTTAAAAGCCGTCGTATTCCCATGAATATCTGAAAAAACCGCTACTTGTTTCACACGGACATCCCCCAATTTTAGATTCTTCTTCCTATCTTACTACTGAATCAGAATTTAAGCATGAAATAAAAACTATTACCACTTTTTAAAACTCATGATAGTAAGTTTGTGTTATCCTTGATACTGTTGAATTTAAGTAAGTAAAAAGGAAGTGGATATATGTCAGTTAGCACCACTGAAGAACCTTTTCCCAGTGGATGGCGACGGGCCTTTATTGTTCTTTGGCTCGGTTGTTTCATCACCGGAATGGGTTATTCGATGACCATGCCCTTTATTTCCCTCTTTATTAATGAATTAGGGCATTTTTCCCGGTTTCAATTAAACATTTATTCAGGTCTCGCCTTTGCGGCAACCTTCATATCACAAGCCATCGTTTCCCCTTACTGGGGGAATCTCGCTGATACCAAGGGACGAAAATTAATGTGTCTCCGGGCAAGTGGGGTGATGGCAATCACGATTTTTGTGACGGGATTGTCAACTAACGCCTGGATGATCATCTTCATGCGTTTCCTGCAAGGAGCCTTTTCTGGTTATATCAATAACGCGACAGCCTTGATCGCCGGGGAAACGCCCCACCGTAAATCTGGCTGGGTCATGTCAACGATGATGACAGCTGGAGTTTCTGGAAACCTGATTGGTCCATTACTCGGGGGTGCACTTTCGGATAGTTTTGGTTATCGGATCCCCTTCTTTATTACTGGAGGCTTGATGTTTGTAACCTTCTTACTGACCATGTTCTTAGTCAAAGAGCATTTTACCCCAATTAAGAAGGAAGAAATGAAGCCGATGCAGGAACTCTTGCACTTAATTCCAAACGTCAAGATCATCTATGCGATGTTCATCACGACTTTAATCGTCCAAGCTTCCGTTATGAGTATTGATCCAATTGTTTCCCTCTACGTCCGGGACATGATTGGTAACCACAGTAACCTAGCCTTTATTGCGGGGGTGGTCGCCGCTACACCCGGGCTAGGGAACTTACTGTCGGCTTCAAAGGTTGGCCACGTCATGGACAGTGTGGGTCCGGAAAAAGTCTTGATGATTGGACTCCTAATTGCGACCTTGCTCTTTGTTCCAATGGCGTTGACCCATTCCCCATGGTGGTTGGCCTGCTGGCGTTTCATCCTCGGTCTTGCCAGTGCCGGATTGTTACCAGCAGCCCAAACAATCTTGACTTTAGACGTTCCTCAAGAAGCCTTTGGTCGGATCTTCTCCTATAATCAGTCTTTCCAGGCCGCCGGATCCGTCTTTGGTTCCCTCCTTGGATCAATTGTTTCCGGGATCTTCTCATACCCAATGGTCTTTTGGTTGACTGGCTTAACCCTTTTAATTAACCTAGTGATTGTCTTTGCTAACCGAACGAAAGCAATTGCTTAAAGAATAACCCCCTTCAGCAAATGGTGCTGGAGGGGGGCTTTAATTTGGGTGACTGGTAAATCATAATATTCTAAGAACTAGTGATATTACTTTTGTAGGGGGATGGAGGTATTGAAATAGTTGAAAAAAGTACAAAATAACATGCGTTGATTACAAGTTCGAATTCGCTCAAATATTGGTTAAAGAAATATTTTATTAAACTCTAGATACCAAAGGTACTCTATATAATACAATTAATTGATGATAAATAAACTAGAAACCATTCTCCGTCAGCAATTTTGATAATCTATTAATTATATATCTAAGTTCGTTAATGATGGCAATATGGCTAGAGATCAACTAGCAACACCCCCACTTGCGTAGGGAAAACAAGAAACAAATGCCGACTTATCAACCTTTTTAATTTTAACATTTTTTGTTTTTTCCATAAAGATCATCTTTTTTAACAAGCAAGATAAGATTTACATTAAAATGAAGCCTTCGCCATCCCAGTACAATCCCTTAAAGCGATCACTTCGTGTTCCACAGAACAAAAAACAGTGAATTATCGTAAATATCCAACCCTTAATTTTTAGCAATGATCATTGTTAAACCATCGATACCTTTCCGAAGGTCGGTTTTACCACAGATGAGGTAGGGGTAGTCCAATTAACTAACCGTAGTAATGATTTTTGCCGCTAATTCGGAATCGACTCCTTAAAAAAGGGTCAAGCGGATAGGTTTAACGTTTAATTCTATCGATCGATGAGATCGTTTCAGTGGTTTAGTAGCCGGTGTTGTCTTACTTTTGAAAACTATTTCTACAATATCTTGTTTTTCTTCCATCCAAAGAGAACCCCCTAACTGAGATTTAATGTCTTCAGTATAGGGGGGCGCCATGTGATTAATAGACGTGTCGTTATTCACCGCCTACGGTTCATCCTAACTTTCACTTAAGAAGAGTCTAACCATTGCAATAGCAGAAACACCTGAAAAAATAGAGCCATAAATTGCATGATCCGTGTAAACTAACAAAGCTCCAATCGCAATAATGAAAACTCCAATGGAATACCCCATCCAGTTACGGCATTTATTTTCTTCTTTTATTGCTTCAAATGTTTTATTCTGCAATTCTCGTCTAGCTTTTGATTCATCTAAAGCACTTTCTATAATTTTATGAGCAGAGCCTAGATCTACTTTTTTATATTTCTTAAGAATTTCTGGATGTAGCAATGGTCCTTTGAAAACTTCTTGGTTCATTGCCACCAACTTCTTTTTATCCTACTTGGATAAATCATTACCATCCTTTTACAAAATGCTATCTAAATTAGGACTTACTTCACTCCTTGACTTCTCTTCTTTACTATCCTTCATATGTATCTATTATCTTACGTAGATCTTTACCAATACATTTGTAATCAAACCTAATCATCTCTCAGGGTTAAAGCCATAATCTTACTAAAGGATCGCTCAATGTAAGAAGTTCTTAATTTTTCTCGAGGCTTACAAACATTCATTAAAAATTGTTTGACATTCCGGGGCAATATTATTAAAAATCCCCGGTTTGTAAAAAGCCTTCGCCATTAGCCAACTTGTTTGGCGTAGGTCGATGCAAACTTTAGGGTAATAAAAAAGTCCAGGATGATAAAATTCATCCTGGATTAATTTTAGTTGTTAATAATTTCATATCATTCCGATTTAACTTCTTGAAATTCTAACTTCACTTCATCAGCCCGACCAGCAGCATTGCAAAGGGCTAAGAGGATTAAGAATAAGAGACTAAATAAACCAAACAAAGTTCCCATGAGGACTGGTTTCCATACCATTAACCCAACAAAGTTTATAAAAGCAACAATTCCAATTAAAAATGTTGTAATTTGTTTCATATTAATCATTCCTATTGATTGGTTTTCCTTAAGCTCCCCACCAACAAGCTAACGCCAATAATTACTAAAAATGAGATTCCAGTAACTAGGGGGTAGCCGACAAAGAGCGTTACGAGATCGCACATGATGATCGCCATTACCATAGCCGTCAAAAGTAGCATGAGTTTCATTATTAATTCGCTCCTTTCATTTAATGCAGTTAGTATAACTGAAATTCCAAACTAAAAGGATGAAATGACCAAAACTAAACTCTTTCCTTACTTTCTTAAATTTTATCTTAAGAATTGAAAAAGGTTGAGAAGAAAGTCAATTTCCTTCTCAACCTTTATCGCATCACCTAATGTTACACAAAAAGTACGGCCAAGGTAGTAACCAAGTGGATTTACGAACGACAAGAAACCTGTCTAGTTCCAAACCACGGCCTTACAGGATATGTTCAAATGAAGTAGTAGCTAAATAGCGGTTGCTTCTCTAACGGTCGCACCATCCTATTCAACCATGCGCGGGCTCCCAGACGCCAAACAAATTAGCTAGTTAGTCCAACAACGATTCTGCAAATCAACCTTCGTTCCTCTTCTCCCGACCTCTTTCCTTTATTTTTTCTCTTTATCTTCCGCTTTTAGCTGATCCTTTGGCTTAATTTGCGTTACTCGGAATTCCTTAACGTTTGAATTTTCCATTTCAACCGGAATAAAGGAGAAGTTACCGACCCGGAGCGGGTGATTTAACTTCAAGTTATATTCTTCTTCCAAGAAGAAACCGTTTAAAGTAGCGACGTCTAAATCTTCAAATTGTGGAATATCAACGTCAAAGTAACGTTCAAAGTCACCGAGGTTAGTCTTACCAGATACCCGATAAATCATGTTACCACGATTATCCGTACCATCTTTTTCGATCATATCACCGTTAATATGGTCGATTTCTTCTCGGACATCCCCAAACATTTCCTCATAGATATCCTTGTCAGTCACAATCCCAGAAGTCCCACCATACTCGTCTTGAACAAGACAAATTGGGGCCCCTTTCCGTTCCATTTTCTTCAAGACATCGGTCAGGTCTTCACCTTCATATACCGTCGGAATCTTCCGAATAATGTCACGAATCGAGGATTCAGGGTTAATCTGGTTTTGCCGCATGATATCGTAAGCAAAAATATAACCAACCACGTGGTCCTTATCATTATTTGCGACAACTGGGTAACGGGTAAACCGCTTATTAAAGTACAATTGGGCAGCATCTTTAATCTTGGCCGTCCGATCAATTACTTCAAGTTGAGTCCGGTCAATCATGATATCAGCCGCAACTTTATCGTTCATTTCAAAGGCGCGCCGCATAAAGAGCACATCCTCTTCATCCATAACTCCTGCCTTTTCGGATTGTTTGGAGAGAGTCATGATTTCATTTTGCGAATAAGTATCTTCTTCAGGCTGAACATTAAAACCAAGGGCCTTAGTTAGGCTACCAGCTACAACCGCAAACAACCAAACAAACGGGTAAAAAACTAAGTGAAAGAACTGAATTGGGTGGACAATCGCCAATAAAATAGGGACCGGCCGGTCAATTGCCATGTTCTTTGGTACAAGGTCAGTAAAAACAGCATGGAAGAAGGTAAAGATCAGCACACCGATAACTGGGGCAATCACTTTCCGAACATCCGCCGGAATCGCATCAATCATTAGTAGTAAATCAGTGATATAAGTATCACCAATCCACCCTAAAATTAGCGATGTCATAGTAACCCCCACTTGGGCCGTTGATAAGTATTCGGAGAGGTTGCTAACCATGTGCTCCGCTTTTTGGACCGTCTTTGTTTGCGGCATTTCTTTTAACTCACTTGGCCGAACCTTAACAACTGCATATTCAAGCAAAGTAAAGAGCGCCGCTAACGCTAAAATAAAAACAATAATCAACAAACGTATCCAATAAGAATCTAACACGTATCCAACATCCTTTTCTCTAAATTATTTTCGTTCCTATTGTACCAAACCACCTTCTCAAAGGCGAGAACTAGGCTTGTTTTTTTTAAATTTTGAATTATTGATTGCTTGTAGAAAAGCCGTTGCAGTATTTGAAAGTACTTGTTGCTTTTTCCAAACAAGCAGGTGCCCACTAACTATTAGCGGATTAAGGGGAACAAAGGTTAAGCGTTGATCATGAAATTGTTTAAAAACCCCTTCAATCCCAAGATGATAGTACTCACCCGTTAATAATAAGTCCTTCGAAACACTTGGAAGGTTAATCGTCACCTTAACATTCAAGTCATCCCGTTTCAAATTAACAGTTTCAGCTAAATCGTCTTGCACGATCGACCGGTGACCAATAATTAAAGGCAATTTTGTTAAGGTAGCTTGATCAATTGTTTTTAATCTTGCTTCTGGAACCATCTTACTCATAATCAGTCCCCATCGCTCTTTAATTGGTAAAGCTAAAAAGTTATACTTAGCAGCTTCGACTGGTTCAATTAAAATAGCCAAGTCTAACAAACCTTCATCTAAGCGGTTTTTTAAACTGTCTCCATCGCCATCATGAAGGTTAATTCTAACGGCTGGATGAATTTTTTGGAAAACCTCAACTTGTTTCATTAACCACGGACCTACTGAACTTTCCACGCAACCGAGATTAATAACCCCACTTAATTCATTTTGATTTGATACCAATTCCTGCTTTGCATGATCAAATAATTGTAAGATTGTCGTCGCTCGCTGTTTAAAGAGGATACCAGTCGCATTCAGCCTTAGTTGGTGACGATCCCGATCAAACAAAGCTACCCCCATTTCCTTTTCCAAATCCTGAATCTGACGTGATAAAGTCGGCTGAGTAAGATGTAACCGGCGAGCGGCTTCCGTAATATTATTTGTCTCGGCCACCATCAAAAAATACTTTAAAACTCGGGTTTCCATTACTTAATCCTTTCCTCAAGCAAGGTGGCCAAGCGCACTTCGATTGCCTTAGCAAAGGCTTCTCCCCCAGCTGGACTTAGATGTAAGTGATCGCCAAAATCATATTGTGGTGCAAGATACCCTTGATCATCACTCAAAGCGGCCGTCACATCAACCGTCCAAGGAAACTGCCCTAGCCACTGATTTAGTGCTTTTCGTTTTTCATTGACAGCGGTCTTTCCTCCACCATAAGCGGCATCTTTTGCCCGCTTCGGGCCTAAGGTTGGTACAATCAACGCACCACCATGCTGTTCAACTAATTTAACTAGCTTTTCAAATCCAGCCTGTAATTCAGGCAGAGCAACCTCCTTTTGATTTGAAATTGATGGAATCATCAAATCATTTCCCCCTGCTGAAGCAATCATGACTGCTGGTCGCCAAGGTGATTGGCTTAGACGGCGAAGAAGACTTGGACCGAAAGTTGCTAATAAAGGAGTATCAGTTGGTGAATCACAAACCAGTTGCGAACCTGAAACCGCAGTATTAATCATCCCTACTTGATCATGATAGTTCGTTAACAAATATTTACCAAGCGCTGCTGCTACCATTCCGGTCTCAATTAGTGAATCACCGGCTAACTCAACTAAAGGCGCTGATTTTTCCCGAAGCACCCGGAAACCAGCGAGGGAAAACCAACTCTTCCGTTGTTGCCACTTTTCGCGAAGATGAGGTGTAGCCGCCACTCGACCAGTTAAACTTGCATTTACCAAGCTTGGATCATAAGTACTTGCGAGGTCAACATAAATCTGCGGTTGATCAGCCTCCAAGCGGAAATATAGGGGTTGGCCCGCGTCAACTGAAAAGGTGATCGCATCCATTCCAATGGCTTGCCCCTGCGGAATGGTAAATTCAGCCTGACCATCTTTAGGAACAATCACTGCATCAGAAAAGGCCTCGTCATGAGCCAATAAGAGCCGTTTAAACTTCAATGGGGCTTCTCCATATGCGTTGGTAAGCAAAACTTGAATCGCTTGCCCACCCAAAAAAGGCGTCAGCTTGACCACTTGGCACAATTCTTGGTACCTAAACGGTTGCGCCCGATTATCGTGCGGAGTTCGATAATAGCTAATTTCCCAGTTCATTTTAAACGCCCTTTCGTTTTAAAGTTAATTTTAGTATCGCTTACATTATAATTACTTGCAAGATTAAGTTCTTCAGTGTATTAAAAAAAAAGAGGCTGAGAAACTCAACCTCTTTTTCCGACCTGTATTAGTGTTGTTCCGTCAAGAGATCGACAACCTCTTCGCGCGGAATACCAACAAAGTACTTATTCAAATCAACGTTGCTTAATACTTCTTGCATTGCGGCTGGCCGGTAGTCAACCCCAGTCAATTTTTCTTCAAGTTCATGAACATCGCCGGTACCGAAGAAGTCACCGTAAATCTTGAGGTTGGCGATTTTACCGTGCTCAACCATGAACCGGGCATCAATTGTCCCACCAGTAAAGTGCTTCCGCTTTTTAACGGTGAAGTCTGGTGACTTACCATATACCCATTCATCGTTCTTGTACCACTTATTTTCGATTTCTTCAATCGCTTGATTGTCTTCATCCGTCAAGTGGTATTCGTTCTTTTGGGCTTCTTCAATCGTATCAACCTTCATAATCCGCTTAATTAATTCATCACGAAATTGTTGGGTCGTCAGGTTTTGGAATTCTGGCTTTAAGTAAGGCATGATGTTCGTTACCCGTGAGCGAACTGACTTAATCCCCTTTGATTCGATCTTGTCCTTCGGAACTTGCAATGCGTCTGCAACCACTTCGGTATTAACATTGTACATTAAGGTTCCATGTGAGAAAGTCTTGCCGTCACGTGAATACATTGCGTTTCCTGAGAATTTCTTACTATCAATCACAATGTCGTTCCGACCAGTTACTTCCGCACCAGTCGCTCCCATTTCATGAAGGGCATCAACAACTGGCTTAACTAAGTCTTTAAAATCGCCAAACTTGATTTGATCGGATGGTACCACGAAGCTAAAGCATAGGTTACCCATGTCTTGATACATTGCACCCCCACCAGAAAGCCGGCGAGTAATTGTGACTCCGTGTTCTTCACAATACTTCTGGTTGATTTCTTCAAGTGTATTCTGATTCCGACCAACAATGATACAAGAATCTTCAATGTAGAATAACATGAATGGCACTTGCATATGATCGCTATTCATCAAATATTGTTCCGTTGCAAGATTCCGCCGGATATCATTTGACGGCATTGCTAAATATTGCATTCTTTCTCACTCTCTTTTCAACAAACTTTTTTATTTTAACTAAAAGTAGCGAAACCAATCACACTTTTGTAATTGATCTCGCTACAACCTTAAACATTCTCGACTAGATGTTAGTTGGCATTCCAAGACCAACATCAGCAGCATCCATCAAAATTTCTGAAAGTGATGGGTGTGGGTGAATAGTTAAGGCAAGGTCATCAATCGTGTTACCAGATTCGATTGCCAAAGTTAATTCAGCAATCATGTTAGATGCATCAGCCCCAACAATTTGAGCCCCAACAAGAACGCCGGTATCCTTCACGAAGACAAGGCGGGCAAAGCCTTCCGTAGCCTTCATTGATACCGCACGACCATTAGCCGTGAATGGGAACTTAGCAGTCTTAATGTCAAGGCCTTGTTCCTTAGCTTCATCTGGAGTAAGGCCAGTTGAAGCAACTTCTGGGTCAACGTAACATACAGCTGGAATAGCATGGTAATCAACAACTGATGGTTGTCCGGCGATTGCTTCAGCAACGATCTTACCTTCGTAACTAGCCTTATGTGCCAAAGCAGGTCCGGCAACAATATCACCAATTGCGTAGATGTGATCAACTGACGTCTTACCGGATGCATCAACTGGAATTAAGCCACGCTTGTCAGTTTTAATACCGACTTGTTCAAGACCAATGTTTTGGGTGTTTGGCTTCCGGCCAACGGATACAAGTACGTAGTCCGCATTGATCGTTTCAGCCTTCCCGTTAACTTCGTAGGTAACATCGACACTGTCACCTTTATCATTAGCTGACTTAGCCATGGCATTCGTAACAACCTTGATTCCCTTGTCCTTGAAGTTCTTAAGAACTGGGGCCGTTAATTCCTTATCGTAGTTCCGCAAGATCCGGTCAGTACCTTCAATAATCGTGACTTCAGTTCCAAAGTTTGCATATGCAGATGCCAATTCACAACCAATGTAACCACCACCGATAAGAACTAACTTTTTAGGAAGCTTGTCCAAAGCAAGGGCACCAGTGGAGTCGATGATCCGACCACCGAACTTGAAGCCTGGAATTTCGATTGGGTGTGAACCCGTAGCAATGATCAAGTTCTTGAAAGTGTAAGTTTGAGCGTGGTCATCGTTCATAACCCGGATGTTGTGTTCATCCTTAATGTAAGCAGTTCCCCGAAGAACATCAATCTTGTTCTTCTTGAACAGGTATGAAACACCGTTGGTCATCCGCTTAACAACACTTTGCTTAAATCCTTGGACCTTGCTGAAATCAAGGTCGACATTAGCCTTAATCCCTTGGTCTTCATTATCAAGGCTCGTCCGGTAGTTGTGAGAGACTTGAATGATTGCCTTGGATGGGATACAACCAACGTTTAAGCAGATCCCCCCTAAGGTGTCTTCCTTTTCAACTACGGCTACCTTTTGCCCTAGTTCAGCGGCATGAACGGCAGCAACGTAACCACCAGGGCCAGAACCAATGACAATCGTATCTAAATCAATTGGAAAATCTCCAACAACCATTTAATATCATCCTTCCATCAACAACACTAGGCCATTAACAATAATTCAGGGTCAGCAAGCAATTCCTTCAACCGGTTCATTGCCCGTTGGACAGTCGCACCATCAAGGATCCGGTGGTCAGCGGCCAACGAAAGCTTCAAAACCTTAGCAACCCTTACAAGGCCATCTTCAACAACTGGTTCGTCGGAAATCTTACCCATTCCGAGGATAGCAACTTCTGGCCAGTTAATAATTGGCGTGAAGTAGCCACCACCGATGGAACCAATGTTAGTAATCGTCATCCCAGTATTAGCCATGTCATCAGTAGCTAACTTGTGATCCTTAGCCTTGGCAGTGTTTGCAGAAATTTGCTTTGCGATTTCGAACAAACTCTTTTGGTCAGCGTTCTTAATGTTTGGAACGAAGAGACCGTTGTCCGTATCAGTAGCAATCCCAACATTAACGTAGTCACGGTAGTGGATTTCCTTATTAGCCATGTCGACCTTAGCGTTGAATTCAGGGAATTCCTTCATCACAACAGCTAATGCCTTAGTGATGTAAGCCATGAAGGTCAAGTGAACATCATGTTTAGCAGCTAATTCCTTGTACTTCTTCCGGTGGTCCCAAAGTTTGTCAACGTTTACTTCGTCGAAGACATGGATCATTGGAATTTCACTGACAGCCTTAGCCATTGCCTTGGCCGTAGCCTTACGTACAGGGGACATCTTTTCAGCATGTTCTGGCCAACCAGCAACGGCAACGGGAGCAGCCGTTTCTGGAACGGCAACCGTGTTCGCAGTAGTTGGTTCAGCATTTGCAACTGGAGTAGCTACAACAGCACCACCATTACTCTTAAAGGTATCAATATCAGTCTTCAAAACTTGACCATGGTTACCAGTACCAGCAACTTGGGCAATGTCAACACCTTGTTCACGAGCGTACTTCCGTACCCCTGGCATAGCCAATACAGGTAAGCTGTGGTCAGCCTTAGCAGCTACTGGAGCTGAAACTGGTTGAGCAGGAGCAACCGGTGCTTCAGAAGTTTCTGGAGCTGGTGCAGGTGCGGCATCAGCAACAGGTTTTTCAGTAGCAACAGCGTCATCACCACTAACGTTACCTTCACCATCAGCCACTTCAAGTTCAACCAATACTTGACCAACCGTAGCCGTTTCGTCTGGTTGAACTAAAATCTTTGTAACCTTACCAGTTACTGGTGAAGACAATTCTTCAACGGACTTATCGTTTTCGATTTGAACTAAATCGTCGTCCTTGTTAATGGTGTCGCCTTCAGCAACATGCCATTCACCGATGGTCCCTTCGGCCATCCCTTCACCAACGTCTGGTAGTTTAAATTGAAACTTTTCACTCATTACTCATTTCACCTCGTTAGAAATTGACGGTGTCCTTAACAGCCTTTTCAATGTCATCGGCATTTGGAAGCCATTCATCTTCAGCAGCGCTGAATGGGTATGGCGTGTCAGGAGCACCAACAAACTTAATTGGTGCATCAAGAGAAAGGATAGCTTCTTGAGCAATCAAGGATGCAACTTGGTTCATAACCCCACCAGAACGTTGAGCCTCTTGAACTAAGACAACCTTACCAGTCTTCTTAACCGTGTTGATGATTGCTTCCTCATCAAGTGGAGCAACCGTCCGTAAGTCAAGAACTTCAGCGTTAATACCTTCGGCTTCAAGCTTCTTAGCTACCTTAAGGCTTTCTTGAAGCATGTAACCGTAGCTAATGATAGAAACATCAGTACCTTCACGCTTTACTTCAGCCTTATCCAATGGAACCGTGTAAGCTTCGTCAGGAACTTCTTCACGCATTGAACGATAAAGCTTCATGTGTTCCAAGAACATAACTGGGTCATCAGAACGAATCGAGGAAATCAGAAGCCCCTTAGCGTCGTATGGACCAGAAGGAATAACAACCTTCAAACCAGGAGTTTGAGCTGCCAAACCTTCAAGTGAGTCAGAGTGAAGTTCTGGAGTGTGAACCCCACCACCGAATGGAGTCCGAAGAGTAACCGGCATCTTCAACTTACCAGCAGTCCGGAAGCTTTCACGAGCCATTTGTCCAGCAATTTGGTCAAAGGCTTCAAAGATGAAGCCCATGAATTGAATTTCTGGAACTGGACGCCATCCAGTAAAGGCAAGCCCATTTGCAAGACCCATAATCCCAGATTCTGCAAGTGGCGTATCAAAGACCCGGTCTTCACCGTACTTTTCTTGAAGTCCATCGGTTGCCCGGAAGACCCCACCGTTCTTACCAACGTCCTCACCGAAAACTAAAACTTTGTCATCACGGGCTAATTCTTCATCCATGGCGTCCGTGATCGCCTTAACCATTGTTAATTTAGCCATGATTAGTTGCCCTCCTTAGCTTGGTATTCCTTAACTTGACGTTCAATTGCACTTGGCGTTTCGTCAAAGGTGTTTTCAAGGAATTCAGAAACTTTTTGTACTGGTTGGTTTTCAACAACTTCCATTGCCTTGTCGATATCGTTTTCGACTTCTTCCTTGTAGGCAGCTTCCTTATCGTCATCCCAAAGACCCTTGTTTTCAAGGAACTTCTTCATCCGAATCAGAGGATCCTTTGCGAACCATTCTTCTTCTTCTGACTTGTCACGGTAACGTTTAGGATCGTCACCAGAAAGGGTGTGAGCACCAAACCGGTAGCAAATCGTTTCAATTAAGACTGGACCATTACCAGCAGTAATCCATTCACGAGCTTGCTTAGTAACTTCGTAAACTGCTAAGATGTCCATCCCGTCAACAACAACGCTAGGAATACCAGCAGCAACAGCCTTTTGAGCAAGGACAGGAGCAGCAGATTGAACCTTCCGTGGAACGGAAATTGCGTAACCATTGTTTTGAACAACGAATAATGCAGGTGCCTTGAAGGAACCAGCGAAGTTAATCCCTTCGTAGAAGTCCCCTTGAGAGGTACCACCATCACCAGTGTACGTCCAGGCAACGTTCTTGGAACCCTTCTTCTTCAAACCAAGAGCTGCCCCAGCAGTTTGAACATATTGAGCACCAATGATAATCTGAGGTGGAACAGCGTTCAAGCCATCTGGATAAACATTCCCGTTAACGTGACCAATTGACCATAAAAATGCCTTTTCGAGTGGCAAACCGTGCTTAATCAATTCGGGAATATCACGGTAAGCAGTTAAAAGAAAGTCCCCCTTATCCATTGCGGCACTCGTCCCCATTTGAGAAGCTTCTTCCCCAGCGGTTGGTGCGAAGAATCCTAACCGACCTTGCCGGTTTAACTTTGTGGAACGGTCACCAAGAACCCGGGACCAAAGCATTTGCTTGTACAAATCGATAAGTTGATCGTCAGAGAGATTAGGAGCCAAATCTGGGTTCACAACTTCCCCGTCGTTATTAAGTACTTGCAAAGTCTCAAATTTAGGTGTGTGCTTGAGACTTTCAAAGTCTAATTGTGTCATTATCAATGCCCTCCTTTATTTCGTTAGCGCTTACATATAATATAAATCTTTTTGGAAATAATTCAATATTGTGAAAATAAATACTTTCGTAAAATTAAGTTTATTCACAAATATAGTGGCTTCTGTCAAATAAATGAAAACGATTTAATCACTTTTATGGCTGTCTGCCTAAAAAGAATGTGAAGTAAAAAAATTTCAGTTTTTTATTATTGCTAGCGGTTTCACAAAAGTAACGCCGTAACATACCCATTCTAGAACTTTTATCACTATAATATGTTTGTTATTAATTTTTAGTTCACAAATGATAATATCACTGACTTCTATGGAATTAAGGTGATTTTTAATAGTAAAAAAAGTCATAATCTTATTTTATTCTCAGACTTGAACGACAAAAAAGACTACCAAGCATTTTGAAAACTTACTGGGATGCCATCATTCGAATTAATAATTGAATCTCGACACTATTCTAGCTTCTCGACGGAAGAAACAAATATGATCTTTTAAAAGTAATCACTTTCCATCGTTGATGAATCAACTTCCAGACCTCTTGACCTATGACGTCATTTTAATTGGCAGCCAGTTTGGGACGAAAACCTGCTAGTCCGGCACTCTCACTTTCCAATCATTTAAAGCAATTTAAGTTTACTGGCACAATTGCGCCTTTTTCGGTCGGTTGGTCTTCTAAAAAGAATTTGAGCACTTTTCGACTCTCTTAAAGACTGTTACCGGCTTCCACATTCTTACTCATGCTCAGCCAAAAGATAGCCACCAAGCAACTGCCAAGTAGCTTTGGAAACTTTAATTCACTTTTTGCATGTAACTTTACTAAAAATGAGCATTTCATTTTTTTAAATTCGTTTTTTATACTAAGACCAAGAAAAGAGGTTTTAATAAATGGCAAAAAATGAAGATGTAGTTAAAAACAACTTATTTGGTTTTGGTGACTTAAATGTTACCTTCGCTAAGTACTTCAAGGGTAATAGTTACTTAAACGGCTTAGTTACCCCAGTTGGGAAAATCGATGTTAACGTTTCCAATGTTAATTTTGAGCCTTGTTGTCGCAATAACTGGCATATTCACCACAACGGTTATCAGATTCTCCTGGTTACTGCTGGTGAGGGCTGGTACCAAGAAGTTGGTCAACCAGCCCAACTTTTAAAGGCTGGTGATGTAATTGCCATTAAGCCAGGAGTTAAGCACTGGCATGGAGCAACCAAAGATTCTTGGTTCTCCCACATCGCAATTACCAAGGGAACTAGTGAATGGCTCGAACCAGTTAGTGACGAAGAATATGCTCAATTAGTCATGTGGTAATAAGTCAAGAACAAATTACCGATGACTAACTTGCTTTGACCAGATTTTAGGCGCACTTAAATAAGCCTTGATACCAAGGTGTTTTAAAGCTTAAGCGTCGAGAATCATTTCATCT
>DWYX01000040.1 GCA_019118465.1 Candidatus Limosilactobacillus faecipullorum
TAAATTGAAACTCTTGGGAAGCGAACAGACTTATGCTCGTAGTTTGGTGGGATTGCAAGCACAGATCGAGGCACTTGTCATGACGAATAATCTAGCAAAATTTGGAATGTTACAAACTAGCAATTGACGTATACCTTAATAGAATAAGCGGTGAACAACGACGTGTCTATTAATCACATGGCGAACCCCCTATACTGAAGATATCAAATCTCAGTTAGGGGGTTCTCTTTGGATGGAAGAAAAACAGTTCGCATCAACCTACGCCAAGTCGGCTGATGGCGGCGACTTTTTCATATTTTTAGTGACTATAGAAAGGATGAAATCTTCCCCTTTATTCTTGCACCCGACCTTGAGCTTTTAAAATAATGTGTTGGTGCTGGTAATAATTAATTGCTGTTGGGTCAAGATGAAGTTTTGCCTCTAATTCCCGTTCGCTGAGCTTTGGCTGGGTTTCAAGAATATAGTATACATAACTTTGAAAAAGAAAACGGGGCGCCAAGCGCATCCCCAATTTTGCTTCAGCGGGTTTTAAAAATTTATGCAATCCAGCGTTGCTAAGGCGTGGTTGGGCTTGGTTAACTCTTAATTTTAAAAAGGGATCCTGGCAAATCTGCTTTTCCGCTAATGGTTGCCAGAAGACTTTGAAGGCAACTAAAAAATCACGTTCACTTTTGGTCCGGCCATCCAATTTGGCAAAGGTTTCGCCAAATCCCGGTTGTAAGAATTCGCTGACCTGATAGCCACGGGCGGTTAAGAATAAGGTTAGCCGGACATAAAAATGAAGCTCGTCGTCGGCTAAGAGGTCGTCTAAATGCTTGATCCACCGAATCGTTAATGGCTGTTCGACCTTTGGTAAGGCTCCATGGAAGGGAAGCGTTGGATAAGTGGTAATCAACTGGTGCATTAGGAGATAGCGAAAATAACGGTTCAAATAGGAAAGCAATTTGTTATAGGTGCTAAGGGTAATCCCAATTTCGGTTTGAAGTTCATTAAAGAAGGCCCGCAAGTCAGCCTCCGTTATTTCTTTAACATCAGGTTCGTCGTCTTTTTGGTCAGCTAAAAAAGCAAAGAAACGGGTTAAGTTATCGTGGTAACCCCGAATGGTGGTAGGGGCTAATCCTTGTTCGCGTAAATTAGCTTCAAAAGCAGTTTGATAAGGGTAATCCATTTTTATCATTCCTTCAGATGGTAGTTATCAAATATTTACTTTAACTTTACCACAAACAAAAAACTTAACCAAGAAATTTAAGCAAACAAGCCAAATGAGTTGATAAAGTTTGGTAAAATGGAACAGATACGAAAGAAAAGGATGATTAAAATGCCAAGTGAAAGTTTTCGAGTTCCACATTTACCAGCAATTTTCGAACCAGCGCGGCCAATTTTAGCAACGATTGAAAAAGCTGGTTTTGAAGCTTATTTTGTTGGTGGATGTGTTCGCGATACCATCTTAAATGATCCGATTCACGATATTGATATTGCCACCTCCGCATATCCAGCAGAGGTTAAACAGCTTTTTCAGCGGACGGTAGATACCGGAATTGAACACGGAACGGTAATGATTTTGGATCACGGGACCGGTTATGAAACGACGACTTTTCGAACTGAGTCGGGGTATCAAGATTATCGGCGACCGGATTCGGTGACGTTCGTCCGCTCACTTGAGGAAGATTTAAAACGACGGGACTTTACGATTAATGCTTTCGCCATGAGAGAGGACGGCTCGGTGGTTGACTTATTTGATGGTCAAGGTGATTTAAAACGGCATTTGATCCGCGCCGTTGGGGATCCCAATGAGCGTTTCTTAGAAGATGCCCTTCGGATGATGCGAGCAGTCCGTTTCGCTAGCAAATTAGATTTTACGATTGATCCGCAAACGCTTGCTGGGATTAAGGATCATGCGCCGCTATTAGCGAAGATTGCAGTTGAACGGGTCCAAGTGGAATTTGAAAAACTGCTATTGGGGCAAAATCCAGCTCGGGGGTTAGCAGGGTTAATTTCAACCGGCCTTTATCAATATTGTCCGGGATTGAAAGATCACCGAATAGCCTTAGAAAAGCTTGAAGCCGCTAATTGGCCACTGAAATCGAGTGCAGGGGCATGGACAGTTTTAACTTGGACCCTTGGCTTAAATTCTCAAACGGTAGGTAAATTTTTAAAGGCTTGGAAACTCTCTAATCAAATGATTAAGGCTGTTCAAAAAAGCCTGAAACTCTTAGCAGCGATTGCCGGTGATCAAGTTGATAATTTGGCTTTGTTCAATGCCGGTAAAGAAGCGCTTGATACCGCTCTGGAAGCTGCCCAAGTCTTAAAAATAACGGTTGATGCTCCCCATCTTCAAGAGGTATATCAAGCACTACCGATTAAAGATACCCACCAATTAGCGATTAACGGAAAAATGTTAATTGATGATGGGGTAGTGAAACCTGGACCGGCGATGGGGAAATTATTACAGCGGCTTCAAACGGCAGTTATTATGGACGAAGTTGAGAATAATTTACCTGCGCTAACAACGGTGGCAAAGAAATTTACGAAAGAAATGGAGTAACGTTATACCAATGCGAACTTTTCGAGCAGATAATTTAACGAGTACTTACGGTGAAAAAACACTCTTCAAGGATATTTCCTTGATGATCAATGAACATGATCGAATTGGTTTAATTGGAACCAACGGGAGTGGAAAAACGAGTTTATTAAACGTTTTGGCTGGTTTAACCAGTGCTGACCATGGGGAAATCACTAAGCCAAATGATTACACGATTGGTTATTTGAAACAGACTCCGGAATTGGATGATAACAAGCAGATCATCGAAGCGGTTTTAAGTGGTGACCAACCCATGTTTCAGACCATTCGTCAATATGAACAAACTTTAGCGAGCTACAGTCAGCATCCCGAAGACCCGCAAGTGGCTGACCGGTTCACCAAACTACAAGCGATGATGGATACCCAGGATCTCTGGGAGGCGGATAGCCAAATTAAGACGATTTTGACGAAGTTAATGCTTGATGACTGGAGTCAAAAGATTGGGCAACTCTCTGGGGGCCAAAAGAAACGGGTTGGCTTAGCTCAAATCTTGATTCAACAACCTGATTTATTGATGCTCGATGAGCCTACCAACCACTTAGATCTCTCGTCCATTGTATGGTTACAAGATTATTTAGCCGCGTACAAAGGAGCGGTGTTAGTAGTTACGCATGATCGGTACTTCCTTGATAACGTTACTAATCACATTTGGGAACTTTCCTTTGGCCGGCTTTTCCATTACGACGGGAATTACCAAGCCTTTGTTCAACAAAAGGCAGAGCGGGTTGAGTTAGAAGGTGAAGCTGAGAAAAAACGTCAATCCCTGTACAAACACGAACTTGAATGGATGCGGCATGGTGCCAAGGCCCGGAGTACGAAACAAAAGGGGAGAATTAATCGCTTTAACGAATTGAAGGATTCAATTGGTAAGGTCCAGGTTGATCAGGATGTTAATATTTCTCTTGGTGCCGCCCGACTAGGCAAAGACGTGCTTGAACTCAAAGATGCTAGCCTAGCATATGACAATCACCAGATCCTCAAAAACTTTAATTGGCTGATCCAAGGTGGTGACCGGATTGGGATTACTGGTCAAAACGGAGCCGGGAAGACTAGTCTTTTGAACATCTTAGCTAGTCGGCAAAAATTAGATCAAGGAATCTTAAAGGTTGGGGAAACCGTCAAGATTGGTTACTATACTCAACAGACTGAAGGAATCGACCAAGATAAAAGGGTCATTAACTACCTAAGTGAAGTCGCTGAATCGGTGGTTAACCAAGCTGGGGAACGAATTAGTGTTGCCAATTTATTAGAACAATTTCTTTTTCCCCGGTTTATGCATGGAACCTTAATCCGGAAGCTTTCTGGCGGTGAACAACGGCGCCTTTATCTTTTAAAAATTCTGATGCAATCGCCAAATGTGCTTTTGCTTGACGAACCGACTAACGACCTTGACATTTCAACATTAACAGTTCTTGAAAACTACTTGGATCAATTCCCTGGCACTGTGATCACAGTTTCTCACGACCGTTACTTTTTAAATCGGGTTGCTGATCAGCTCTTGATTTTCAAAGGGGATGCAGTGATTGATCGCTATACGGGGCGGTTTACCGATTATTTGGATCAAGAAGCGGCTAAGGTGGAAGTTGAAAGTTCTAAGCCAAAGGAAAGTAAGCTAGTTAGTGCTAAGTTCCAGGATAAATCTCCGGCTGAAAAAACGAAGCTAACGTATGCTGAGCAACTTGAATGGGAAAAGATTGATGGTGAGTTAGAAGCCTTAGATGAAAAACGCCAAGCAATTGAAAATGAAATGAATGCAAGTGGTGATAATTACGAAAAATTAGCAAAACTGCAAAAACAATTAAATGAAGTAAATACTCAATATGATGAAAAAACGGCCCGCTGGGAGTATCTTAGTAATTATGTTGATTAGTCATGTGGTAATAAGTCAAGAACAAATTACCGATGACTAACTTGCTTTGACCAGATTTTAGGCGCACTTAAATAAGCCTTGATACCAAGGTGTTTTAAAGCTTAAGCGTCGAGAATCATTTCATCT